>NZ_CVTK01000005.1:0-1603 GCF_900004785.1 Pseudomonas sp. 28 E 9
CGAAACCACCGTGCGCGTGGACACCGCGCGCCTGGACGACATCATGAACATGGTCGGCGAACTGGTACTGGTGCGTAACCGCCTGGTGCGCCTGGGTCTGAACAGTGGCGACGAAGCCATGCAGAAGGCCGTGTCGAACCTCGACGTGGTTACCGCCGATCTGCAGACCGCCGTGATGAAAACGCGGATGCAGCCGATCAAGAAAGTCTTCGGCCGCTTCCCGCGCCTGGTTCGCGACCTGGCGCGTCAGCTCAAGAAAGAAATCACCCTGGAACTGGTGGGCGAAGAAACCGACCTCGACAAGAACCTTGTCGAGGCCCTGGCCGACCCGCTGGTCCACTTGGTGCGCAACGCCGTCGACCACGGCGTGGAAACCCCGGAAGAACGCGAAGCCTCGGGCAAGTCACGCAACGGCAAGGTGATCCTGGCGGCGGAGCAGGAGGGCGACCATATCCTGCTGTCGATTACCGATGACGGCAAAGGCATGGACCCGACTATCTTGCGCAATATCGCCGTCAAGCGCGGCGTGATGGACAAGGACGCCGCCGACCGCCTGACCGACACCGAGTGCTACAACCTGATCTTCGCGCCGGGTTTCTCGACCAAGACCGAGATTTCCGACGTGTCCGGGCGTGGCGTCGGCATGGACGTGGTAAAGACCAAGATCAGCCAGCTCAACGGCTCGATCAATATCTACTCGACCAAGGGCCAGGGCTCCAAGATCGTCATCAAGGTGCCGTTGACCCTGGCGATCATGCCGACCCTGATGGTGATGCTGGGCAACCAGGCGTTTGCCTTCCCGCTGGTCAACGTCAACGAGATCTTCCACCTCGACCTGTCGCGCACCAACGTGGTGGACGGCCAGGAAGTGGTGATCGTGCGCGACAAGGCCTTGCCGCTGTTCTACCTCAAGCGCTGGCTTGTGGCGTCGGCCAAGCATGAAGAGCAGCGCGAGGGCCATGTGGTGATTCTGTCGGTGGGCACCCAGCGCATCGGCTTTGTGGTCGATCAACTGGTGGGCCAGGAGGAAGTGGTGATCAAGCCTTTGGGCAAGATGCTGCAGGGCACCCCGGGCATGTCGGGTGCCACCATCACCGGTGACGGTCGCATCGCGCTGATTCTCGATGTTCCGAGCATGCTCAAGCGTTACGCCGCACGGCGTATTTGATTCTGGCGGGGCAGGGCGCGCAAGTGCCCGCCCCGTCTAACGGAGTGTTTATGGCAGTCAAGGTCCTGGTGGTGGACGATTCGGGTTTCTTCCGCCGCCGCGTCTCGGAGATTCTTTCCGCCGATCCAACGATCCAGGTAGTCGGCACGGCCACCAACGGCAAAGAGGCGATCGAACAAGCCATTGCGTTGAAGCCGGACGTGATCACCATGGACTACGAAATGCCGATGATGGATGGCATCACGGCCGTGCGTCATATCATGCAACGTTGCCCGACACCGGTGTTGATGTTCTCCTCGCTGACCCACGAAGGCGCCCGGGTGACCCTGGATGCGCTGGATGCCGGCGCGGTGGATTTCCTGCCCAAGAATTTCGAAGACATCTCGCGCAACCCCGAGAAGGTCAAGCAGATGCTGTGCGAGAAAGTGCACAGCA
>NZ_CVTK01000006.1:0-215 GCF_900004785.1 Pseudomonas sp. 28 E 9
CGAAATGTACTGGGCCATGGCCCAACTGTTCATGCAACAAGGCCCGCAAGCCCTGCCCACCTTCCCCCACCCGCCCCGCGATTGGAACAACGAAAACGTGACCTTCAATCTCGCGCGTCGTTTGGCTCCCAAAGTGCGGTGGCCAGCCGAAATAGACCTGGAGTCACGCAGCGCGCCCTGAATAAAAGCCATCACCCGAAGCAGCCTCAATACGA
>NZ_CVTK01000007.1:0-201 GCF_900004785.1 Pseudomonas sp. 28 E 9
CAAAGTTGCCGCCGGTAGCTCCGGTAATGGTGGTGCTGACGGTCGAACCGTTAACGTAAACGTCGTTGGCCGGCGTATCGACAACAACAGTACCCGTCGACTCACCTGCCTTGATGGTAATCACCGAGCCATTGCTCAAGGTGACGTTCACCGGGGTTTGTGCCGGGTTGGTCAGGGTCGCGGTGTAGGTGATCTGACCGC
>NZ_CVTK01000009.1:0-25601 GCF_900004785.1 Pseudomonas sp. 28 E 9
TTTGCTTACTTTTGCGCTTTTCAAAAGTGAGCCGCTGTAAAAGCGGAACCATTAGCAGCCGTTACCGCAGAAACGGATATGTACTCGATCTGATTTAACATCCTGGTCGGCCCAGAGGCCGCCATCGGGGGCAAGCCCCCCCCACATTTGGATTGTGGAGCATCAGTAAATAGTCATAGGCTGCTCCCTCACCCAGCATCGCACCAAAGTTGTGTAGACACCCAGGGTGCCACGGACGATCAAGGCAGCCTGGAACTCACGTTCACTTATGCAAAATCGCCCGATGAATATCCCCCAACGCCATGATGCGCTGGGCGGCATTGAGCTTGATCGCCTCCTTGGGCATGCCGAACACCACACAACTGGCCTCGTCCTGGGCCACCGTGGCGGCCCCGGCATCAAGCATCTCCTTGAGCCCGCGCGCGCCGTCGTCGCCCATACCGGTCATGATGATGCCCGTAGCGTTCCTCCCGGCGAACCTGGCCACCGAGCGAAACAGCACATCCACCGAAGGCCGGTGCCGGTTGACCAGTGGCCCGTCGATGACCTGAGCGTGGTAATAGGCGCCGCTGCGGGTGACCATCAGGTGCTTGCCGCCTGGGGCGATCAGGGCCAGCCCGGGCAGGATACGGTCATTGTTGCGCGCTTCGCGCACCTCGATCTCGCAGACGCTGTTGAGACGCTCGGCAAACGAGGCGGTGAATTTTTCCGGCATGTGCTGCACGATCACCATGCCCGGGCACACCCGCGGCAGTGCCGTCAGCACCGCCTCCAGCGCCTGGGTGCCGCCGGTGGAGGTGCCGATGGCGACAATACGTTCGGTGGTGTGCGCCATGGCCTGGCCATTGGCGGCGGGCAGGATTGCATCCGCACTGAGCTTGCCGGCCGGTGCCGGTAAGGGCGTCACGCTGATGCTGCGCTTTCCCAGGTTCCTGACGTTGGCGTTAGCCGCGGCACGGATCGCCGCCACCAACTCGGCCGCCGATTCGATCAGAAAACTCTTCAGGCCGGTCGTGGGCTTGGTAATGATTTCCACGGCACCCGCTGCCAGCGCCTGCAGGGAGGTTTCCGCGCCTTTCTGGGTCAGCGACGAGCAGATCACCACCGGTGTCGGCCGCTCGCTCATGATTTTCCTGAGAAAGGTGATGCCGTCCATGCGCGGCATTTCTACATCCAGCACGATCACATCCGGCCATTCCCGGGCGAGTTTGTCCATGGCGAAAATCGGGTCGGAGGCGGCCCCCATCACATGGATATCCGGCGTGTCAGCGAGAATCGCCAGCAGTACCTGGCGCACCACGGCCGAGTCATCGACCAGCAGCACACTGATTTTTTTGGTAGGCATCTTGTTGAAGTGTTCCCATAGGTTGGTGCCGGACCCAGACGTTGCCGTTCCACAGGTCGAACATGATCGTGCGGTAACCGGTACTGCCCATGTCCTGGGCCGTCAGGTGCAATTGATAACGCTCGGCCAGGGCCAGCGCCGCGCGAATATTCAGGCTGGCCACGTCGTGGGTCGGCAGGCGGCGCTGGTGATCGGGAAACATCTCGCCGCCGCCGAACAATTTGACCTGGTAATCATGTGCCCCCGTGCCATTGGCCTGGGCGTGGCGCAGCAGCAGTTCCATGGCTTCGTCGCCATAGCGGCCGTCCAGGGGCTGATGATTGCGCAGGCGCCCCGGCAGCATGAAATGACACATGCCGCCGATCCGTCGTTGCGGGTGCCAAAAGGTGATCGCCACGCAGGAGCCGAGCAAGGTGCGCAGGCGCGTCGGCCGCGTCGCAAAGCTGACCTGGCCAGGCGCCAACACCACTTCGCTCACTCCGACTGGTTTTTTCATGGCTTGCGGTAAATCGACGGCGCCACCAGCTTCAAGGTGTCGTTGACACCGTTGAGGCTTTCCGAGTGGCTGATGATGAAATAACCGCCGGGCCTGAGCAGCGGCAACAGACGCGCGACCACCTGGCTCTTGGTCTGCTGGTCGAAATAGATCATCACGTTGCGCAGGAAGATCACCTCGAACTCGCCCAGGGCCGGCAGCGCTTCGTTCAGGTTGACCTGCACAAAATTGACGCGGTTGCGCAACGCCTTGTCGATCAGGAAGGTGCCCTCCTGGCGGCCAATACCCTTGAGGCAGTACTTGGTCAGCAGCGGCAGGGGCAGCGTCGCGGCGCGCTCCATGGCGTAGTGGCCGTTGCGCGCCTTGGCCAGCACCTGGGTGCTGATGTCCGAGCCGATCACTTCCCAAGGCGTGGTGCCCAGGCCCTCGGCCAGGGTCATCGCCAGGCTGTAGGGTTCTTCGCCCGAGGAACTGGCCGCGCTCCACACGCGAAATACCTTGCCCGGCGCGGCCCGGGGCAGCACCTGCTGGCGCAGGAAGTCGAAGTGCTTGGGCTCGCGAAAGAAATAGGTTTCGTTGGTGGTCAGCAAATCCAGCGCAACCTGCAGCTCGCCCTTGCGTTGGTCACTCATGATCAGCTTGAAGTACTCACCGTAGCTGTGCAGCTCGTAGTGCTTGAGGCGCTTGAACAGGCGCCCGGCCACCAAGGCTTTCTTGGCCGGCGACAGGTTGATGCCGGCCGCGCGGTACAGCCAGCTCTGGAACTGGCCGAATTCACGATCGTCGATGGAGGCGGTATCTGGCATGGTCGGGACTCAACGCGGATCGAGGTCGAGGGCCGCCGCCTGGCTGTCCTCGGCGAGGCTGGACATCTCATCGATGGACAGCACCTTGTCCACCTCCAGCACAATCACGAACTTGCCGTCGACCTTGGCCATGCCGCCGATGAAATCGGCGCGAATCCGCGCGCCGAAACTGGGCGGCGGCTCGATCTGCGCGGCCGGGATCTCCTGCACGGCGGACACGGTGTCGACCAGCAACCCGATATCCTGGGGCCGGCCGTCGTCGGTATTCGCCTCGATGATGATCACGCAGGAGCGCCGGGTGATGGCCGAGTTGGCCCGCCCGAAGCGCGCCGACAAGTCCACCACCGGCACCACCGCGCCGCGCAGGTTGATCACCCCGCGCACGAACGCCGGCATCATCGGCACCACGGTCAGGCTGCCGTATTCGATAATTTCCTTGATGCCCAGAATGCCGATGGCGAACATTTCACCGCCGAGCATGAAGGTCAGGTATTGCGCGTCCTCATCCACCGCAACCGCGGTATGCCGAGTCGTCATCACTGCGCCCATGTCACTCTCCTTGTAGGCCCGTATCGATCGTGGGATCAGAAGCGGGTGAAGTCCGATTCGTCAGGTGCGCCGGCCATGTTGTAGGCGAAAGCCTTGCGCGGTGCCTGTGGTTTCGGGCGCGGCGGCTGACGGCCGGGCTTGCCGCCGGGGCTGTCGACGTTGCTGCTTTGAACCGAAGCCTTTGGCGTTGAATCGAGCACGAAGAAGCTCATAGCTTGCTGCAATTGCTCGGCCTGGCTGCTCATTTCTTCGGCCGTGGCCGCCAGTTCCTCGCTGCTCGACGCATTTTGCTGGGTCACCTGGTTGAGCTGGGTCATCGCGGTGTTGATCTGCCCGACACCGGCGGCCTGTTCTTCGGAGGCAGCGCTGATTTCCTGCACAAGGTCGGACGTTTTGTTGATGGACGGCACCATTTCGTCAAGCAGCTTGCCGGCCTTCTCGGCCATGTCCACGCTGCTGGACGACAGCTCGCCGATTTCCTGGGCCGCGACCTGGCTGCGCTCGGCCAGCTTGCGCACTTCGGCGGCCACCACGGCGAAGCCCTTGCCGTGCTCGCCGGCCCGAGCGGCCTCGATGGCGGCGTTGAGGGCGAGCAGGTTGGTCTGGTAGGCGATGTCATCGATGATGCTGATGCGTTGGGCGATTTTCTTCATCGCCACCACGGTCTGCTGTACCGATTCGCCGCCTTCGGTGGCTTCCTTGGCGGCCTTGCTGGCCATGCCATCGGTGACCTTGGCATTCTCGGTGTTCTGGTTGATGCTGGCGCTCATCTGTTCCACCGAGGCGCTGGTTTCCTCGACACTGGCGGCCTGTTCACTGGTGGCCTGGCTCATCGATTGCGCCGTGGCGCTGACCTGTTCGGAGGCGCTGGCCAGGTTGTCGGCGGCGTTACGCACTTCGCCGATGATATGCGCCAGCTTGCCGACCATGTTGCGCATGGCGTTGAGCACCATGCCGGTTTCATCCTTTGCACCGGGCTCGATGTGGGCGTTGAGGTTGCCTTCGGCCAATTGTTCGGCGGCGGTTGCGGCCTGCCTCAACGGGCGGGAAATAATCCGGGCGATGAATACCGCCAGGCCCAGGCCGATCAACAAGGCCGCGACCAGTACCGCGCTGATCGACAGGCGTGCGTTCTCATACAGCGCCGAGCCCTTGTCACCCGCGACCGTGGCACCGGCATCATTGAACTCGATCATTTTCTGCAGGCGGCTGGTCACCTCATCGAAATGCCCCTTGGACTCTCCCCTGAGCAAACCGCGTGCCTGGACTTCCTGGTTCTGCCGGGAAAACTCGAGCACTTGCTTGCTGCTCGCCAGGTACGCGTCCCACGCGCTTTTCACGCTGGCCAGCAGTTGGCGATCTTCATCGTTCGACAGCAACTGCTCATAGGTGCCCATGCGGGTTTGGAACTGTTCACGCGCGTCGACGGCTTCGCGTTCGGCCTGGGCCTTTTCCTCTGCAAGATCGGTCGCGAGGTGGCGGTTTTCTTTCAGGCGATAGTTGGCGGCAAAAAAACGCATGCCGGCCGCTGCGCGCATGGAAGGCATCCAATTGCCCTTGATGTCCTGGGCCGCCTGGTTGACGGCGCCGAGCTGGAGGATGGCGAAGCCGCCCATGGCCGCAGTGAGCGCCAGGACCACCAGGAACGAGCTGATCAGCTTGGTGGAAATTTTAAGATCGTAGAACCATTTCATCGGGGAACCTCCATGGAATTGCTTATGCGTCAGCGAGCGACGACCGGCGGCGATTGAGGCGCCTGGGGCGTGCGGGCTTCCAGTTGTACGAGTTGGTTGAGCAGTGCCGGTACATCCAGGATCAGGGCCACCGCGCCGCTGCCCAATATGGTCGAGCCGCTGATGCCGCGCAGCGCGCCGAACAGCTTGCCCAACGGTTTGATCACGGTCTGGAACTCACCGAGCAGGTCATCCACCACCAGCCCGGCCTTGTGCTCGGCGTAGCGCACCACCACCACGTTCTGGCGCCGTGCAGCCGGCCCCTCGTGGCTGAAGTGTTCACGCAGGTCCACCAGCGGCAAGACCTCGCCACGCAGGTCCAGATAGCCGTCGTCGCGGCTGGACTGGCGCTGGCGCTCATCCAGTTCGATACATTCCTGGACCATGTCCAGGGGAATCACATAGGTGGATTGGTCGATGCCGACCAGAAACCCATTGATGATCGCCAGGGTCAGCGGCAAGCGGATGCGCACCACCGTGCCCTCGCCGGAGCGGCTGTCCAGGTCGACGGTGCCGCGTAACAAGGTGATGTTGCGCTTGACCACGTCCATGCCGACGCCCCGCCCGGACAGGTTGGTCACCGCCTCGGCGGTGGAGAAACCTGCTTCGAAGATCAGGTTGTAGATCTCCTGGTCGGTGAGCACCGCGCCGCTGGCCACCAGCCCGCGTTCCTGGGCCTTTTGCAGGATGCGTTCGCGGTTCAGCCCGGCGCCGTCGTCGGCGATTTCAATGACGATGCTTCCGGAGTCATGGTAGGCATTGAGGCTCAAATGACCCTTGGTCGGCTTGCCGGCCGCCTGTCGCGCCTCGGCGCTTTCGATACCGTGGTCCATGGCGTTGCGCAGCAGGTGCATCAGCGGGTCGCCGATTTTCTCGACCACGGTCTTGTCCAGCTCGGTGTCCGCACCGCTGATGCTCAGTTCGATGTCCTTGCCCAACTCCTGGCTGATATCACGTACCACACGGCGAAAACGGTTGAACGTGTCACCAATGGGGATCATGCGCAGGTGCAGGGCGCCATCGAGGATTTCTTCCACCAGCGCCGATACCGTCGAGGTCGCCTCCTGCAAAGGGTCGTTGTTACAGGAGCGGGCCAGCAGGCTTGAGCCGGCACTGGCGATCACCAGTTCGCCGACCAGGTTGATCAGTTCGTCGAGCTTGTCGGCGTTGACCCGCACGTAATTGCCATCACGGGGTTTCGCTTCGCTGGCTGGCGCAGAACGCTGCGGTGTCGCCGCCACAAGGCTCTGCTCTGCCTGGGTGACCTGGTCGCCGGCGACGACCGCCGTGCTGCCGGGCGCTTCGTCGACCGCACTGATGTGCACCTCGCAGTCGTCACGCACAAAGTCGAACACTTCGTTGAGGGTGGCGTGACTGGCCGTCGAACGCAGGTCGATCTCGAACCCCAGGTAGCAGCTTTCCGGGTCCCAGCGGTCCATGGGCGGGATGCTGTCGGTCAGGGTCTTGACCTGCAGCACCTGACCCAGGGTCTCGAGGTAGCGCAAAAACGACAGCGGGTCCATGCCGTTACGGAACACGTCCACGCCGAAGCGCAGGGAGAGGTGCCAGAGCACGTCGACCGCCGCGTCGTCGGCCACCTCTGCGGTTTCGACGTCGGCAGCGGCGGTTCGCATCGGCTGATAGGCACTCAGTGCCTCGCGCAATGCCTCACCGCGCTCCAGCGCTGCGGGCGTCGGCGCCTCACCGCGGTTGGCGACCACTTCGACCAGTTCGAGCATGTGGTCGCCGCATTTGAGCAGCAGCGCGATCAACGCGGCGTCCACCGCCACCTTGCCTTCGCGCAGGCGGTCAAGCACGTCTTCGACGATATGCGTGAACCCCACGATCGACGCCAGACCGAAAAGGCCCGCCGAACCCTTGATGGTGTGTGCGGCGCGGAAAATCGCGCCGATGGCATCCTGGTCGCCAGGCTCGCTTTCCAATTGCAGCAGGGATTGCTCCATGGCCTGCAACAGCTCGCGTGCCTCAACGATGAATGTCTGCTGTGCCTGATCGAGATTGATGCTCACCTGGACTGTCCTTGTCGATCAAAAAAACATGGGAAGTGGCGACTACAAGCCTGCGCTACGGCACAGTTGCAGTGCGTGCATGACCGCCTGGCTTTGGCCGGTCACACTCAAGGCCGTACCGGCAACGCCCGCCTCACGCTGGACCACTGCGAGCAACTGCAAACCGGCGCCATCCATCTCCGTGACCTGCGACAGATCCAGCTCCAGGCGGGGAGTCGCGCCGATCCGGGGCAGCAGCGCAGCCGCCAGTTCCGCTACGGTGTAGATGGTCAGCTCGCCGTCGATGCGCACGCAGGCAGTATCGTCGATTGTTTCAGTGGTAATCGGCATGGGAGCCTCCCTGGCGCCGGGATCAAGGCAGGATAAGTTTAGACACGGCTGCCAACATCTGCGCCGGCTGGAACGGCTTGACCACCCACGCCTTGGCGCCGGCGGCCTGGCCCTCGGCCTTCTTCGATTCCTGGGACTCGGTGGTCAGCATGATGATCGGGGTGAACTTGTAATTGGCCAGCTTCTTGACCTCCTTGACGAAGGTGATGCCGTCCATGTTGGGCATGTTCACGTCGCTGATGATCAAGTGCACTTTCTGCCCGGTCAGCTTGCTCAGGGCATCCTTGCCGTCGCTGGCCTCGATGACGTCATAGCCGGCGCCTTTCAAGGCAATGCCGACCACTTGCCGCACGCTGCTGGAGTCGTCGACCACTAATACATTCTTTGCCATGATGTGCTCCTAAAAGAAGGTGATGTCTTGAGAGTTCTGCTGCGCGGCCGCCGCTCCGTGATGGAGGCGCCGTTGCTCGTCGGTGGCATAGGTGGCTTCCATCCGCGCGAGCCACTGCCGGGCATCGACGCCCACCGCCTGGTCCGGCGCCTGGCTGGCTTGCAGGAGGTGGTCATGCAAGGCCTGCATGTTGTCTCGCACGTGGCTGAGGATCTGGCTGACCCGGTCCTGGAATTGCAGGCTGACCAGCACTTCGGTCATCTCATCACGGATGCCGTAGCTTTCCTGCTTGAGCAGGTCGGCAGAGTCGGCCAGGCGCCCGGTGATGTTCTGGAAGCGCTCGAGCACGCGTTGAATGCTGTTTTCCGACTCGGCCACCGAGTGGCTGTCCTGGTCGGCACTGCTGGATGCGGCCTGCACCAGCTGCGTGATGGCGTTATTGATGATGTCGACCTTGGCCGACATCTGCTGGCCGGTTTCACTGGATTTGTTCGACAGGCTGCGCACCGCATCGGCCACCACCGCAAAGCCGCGCCCTGCCTCACCGGCACGCGCCGCCTCGATGGCTGCGTTAAGGGCCAGCAGGTTGGTCTGCGCGGCAATCGCCGCCACGTCGGCGGCCATGGCGCGCAGTTCCTTGGTATAGGCGGTGAGGCTGCGGACCTGGGCCAGGGTCTGGTCACGGCTGGTCTGAGTGGCCTTGAGCGAGTTGATCACCTGGCTCAGCTCGCTGTCACTGCGCGCCAGCACCTCCAGCGCGCCATCGGCGGACTGCCCGTCCAGTTCGCCGGCAGCCTGCTGCGAGGCCTGTACCGTGTCCTGCAATCGCGTGGCGATCCCGGTAAAACGGTTGGCCAGGCTTACAATCGCCTCTTCAGTCTGATGCCGCGAGCTTTCCACCTGCTTGGCCCAGATCGGCATGGCGCCCAGCAACACTTCATCGAGCTGCGCGCGAGAAGCCATGCCGTTGTGCGCCGCGTCCACCGTTGACTGATCCGCCTGGGCCCGCGACGTCGTGCGCAACACCGCCTTGCGCTGTGAACCGGTGCTCCAGGCACAGGCACCGAGACCCATCAGCACCAGTACCGCACACGCCACCAGGTTGGCCGTGGAGGCTGATTGCACCAGCAACCACACCACGGCAGGCACTACCGGGATAAGAGCAAACCAGCAAAAACGCGGATGACCAGGAAGGGTAATGCGGACGGATTGACGCTGGGTCATGAGTTCGATCCTTGAACAGTGTTGCGGATATAGGCGACATAGGGGTTATCTGCCCACTCCCTCTCAACTTTAGAATCCTTATGTGCCTTCCGTCTGTTTTATGACCATTGGATGACCGGCCCGGGCGTCCGAGCCCCTGTGCGCTGAACAAATCAGCGTGGCCTCCAGGGCGTAAGTGTCTTCCAAGCAGTGCTGCTGCCTGGCGTTCGGCGGGAACACACTGCTATTGGGCTCATAACGCTTCGATCTTCGCCGCCCAATACGCGATCAACACCTGTTGAAACGCTGCCGGGACCACGTCCGCCAGTTCGCGAATGATGTGCTCGATTACGCGCATACCCACATCGATACAGGCATGACGCGTTTCAATCGCAATCTGCATCCGGCTGATTGAGCAACACCAGCACGCCTAACATGGCTGCATAGAATTTGAACGCTGCGTCCTGGCCGTTCCATTCCCGGGACTGCCACATCAAGAACCACTCGCCGCCAATCACCATAAAGCCGAAAAACCACACCAACAGGCCCGTGGTGAGGCCCGCGACGGCGAAGACCTTGGCCTGGTTGAATTGCTGAGCGCAGTTGTGCCGAGCGCGCCACAACATCAACCCGCCAACAGCCAGCAACAGGGCCGTCAGCGCCTCGCCTGCAATGATTGCCCAATAGGCTCCGTGCCATACCCAACGGGCATTGATCGCGCGTGACATGGCGGCGTTGCCGGGGAAGGTGGTGTCCATGCTCAGTACGTGCCGGACGAAGTTGAAATTTGAGGTGTAGTCCGTAAGGTTATTGAATGCTGCCAGCGCGGCAAAGACCGCCAACATCGCGACCAGGACCAACTTTGCGTAACGAGTGACCATGCTGATTTCCTGAAAATGCCCGAGACGCTCAGCACGTTACACCTGCATCGGCCCGCAGAATCCACGGGGTGTCTATTGATGATGTGAGCATTTGCTGAATCGACTGTGGGCAAAACAGGTGGGGAGCGAGCGGATGCTGTGTGATGGGTTTATACGCAGGAGCCGCCACATGTCTCCCGCGCCAGCCGAAGTCATCGGCTGGCCCGTTTGCGTTGGGCGTCTCGCTATGCAGGCTGGAGCTTGCTGCCGGCTTCTTCTATTTTCGCCCGCTTTACGACCGAAGCGCTTCACCAATTTCTTCAATGGCAAAACCGACGTCATGACCGGCACGAATCATCTCTGCGAACCGCAGCATCACTGAGGCGCCGATGTCGTGGGACAACGCCAGGGTCATCAATTCCCGTATCGGCTCGTCCAGCGCTGCTTCGATATCAGGTGAACACGCCTGCCCTGTGAGCCAGGCAATAAGGGAGGAGACCCTCTGACCAGAAGTGTTTTCATCAACACCCAAAATCTCGCCCAACATCATCCCCAATGTGCCCGCAGGGTGTTGCTCCGGGCGACTCCACGCTCTGAGTTCAATCGACTCGCGCTGTACCTTTTCCAAGTTGCGCCGAATCTTCCCCGGAATGGTTGCTGCGGCTTTAGGACGGTTGTAGTACTCACGATTCGCCAAACTTGCGGCGTCCCTGACAACCTTCCAGGCCACCGACCATAGCTGTGAAACGCTGTAGGTGTGCAATGCCGCGCGCATCGTACTTTTAATGTCTGCCAGCTCTTGTTCCGACAGATCATGGTTGTAGAGTTCGCACTCAGTGCCCAAATAGCGCATGACATCGGCGACCGCGTAATCAAGCCACAGGTTGAAAAGCCCGTCAGCATCGGTATAGACCCTATCCGAAAGTATTCCATAAGTTGGACCCATGGGTAGATTCACTTAACAAGAAGTGATTGACAGTTTTCGCAAAGACGCCCTTCTGTAACATGGATCGTTGACAGATCGCGCCTGAAAATCCTCGTGAGCGGGGATACAGCCGGAGGGGGAATCGCGCGGATAGGGCTTTTGCAGCTCGTTCTGAAGCTCTTTGTGCATGACCGCGCTACTCGCTGCTTTGAGGTAGAAGGCAGCCTACAGCGGCTCTAGTTGCAATACGGCCTCCAATCTCACTGCGGCGGGGTGAGGGAAGTGAATTGATTAGGGATGCATCGAAAACGCCTAATCGATACTGTCTTCTCATCTACGTTAAAGGTGAGTCATGTCCTATCGAAATCCTCAGCACGAAGCGCGCCTGGTTCTTCTTTCGACCCTTCGAAGCGCCTTCTCAAGTCTCTACGTCAGTGAAGCGCCCGACGCAAAAAAAATCCGGCTGGAAGGAAGCGGCTCTGAAATTGTGTATCAAGTTGGTGAGGTTGGTGGAGAAAACTATCCTGATTTATATAATTTCCCGTTTCTGTTTCATTTAAATGGATATCCGTGGCAAGAGGCTAATGATTATCTGCTGAACCTAATGCGTGAAAAGGCTCCGATCAATCGGCGCACTGACGATGTTCGGCGTCGTGCCAGCAAACTACTTGATTACCTGTTGTTCTGTGAGGATAACAATCTTGATTGGCTCGACTTCTCCGGTGCTCGGCCTCCACTTCGTCCGACATACAAGTATTTCTACCACCTGATTAACGAAGGCACCCGCAGTAATCAGGTGATAAATCAATACACAGGTGTTATCTACCACTTTTATAAGTACGTTTCCGAGTATTGGCATGATCTCGACATGAAGCGTGTAGATACGATCAAGCAGGTACGGTTCATCGTGCAGGGTTTTAAAGGTGTCAAGGTCGTAGATGCAGAAAAACGCAGCCAAACGCGACGTACGCCGCCGGGTAGTTCTGTGCAGCTAGGGTTCGTTCGCGATGACGGCGAGGACCTCAGGCCGCTTTATAATCTTGAGTTGGGTGCATTTCTGTCCGCCATTCGCAATGAAAAAGAATGGTCTGCAGTTGAGCGATTGATCCTAATGACATCGCTAATGACGGGCGCCCGCAAGCAAACCGTTCTGACCATGCGCTTGAAGAATTTGAAAGGCTTTACAGAGGACAAACTGGAGCGGGAGGGTGCCTATAAATTACATGCTGGCCCCTGCACAGGCATCGATACGAAATACGACAAACCGCAGGTCCTGTACGTCCCGAAGCAACTTGCCGAAGAACTTGTTACGCTTGCTAAAAGCCCAATGATGAAGAAACGGAGGGAAAAGTTTCTAGCTCAGTTAGAGACAAGTCATCCCGGTCTGACGGTGGACGAAGATGATATGTATTTGTTTCTTTCAGATCAAGGTAACTGCTACTACATGGCCAAAAGCGATCCGCGCTATACGATTGTTAAGTCGCCGCAGACAGGGCAGGTCACGGAAACAGTTAAGCGCAAGTTGATCCAGAAAGCCTCTAGCCCATTTCCGAAAGACTTTTCATATCACTGGCTGCGAGCGACCTTTGGATATCAGCTCTACCAGCGCCTGCAGGCATTGGTTCAGGAGGGAGAGTTGAAACCGGGCGAAGACATTGATTTTATTCAGAAGCGCATGCACCACGAGTCCAGGGAAACGACAGAGAACTACCTAAAGTTGTTCAAGATGACTCACGAAAAGGTCATTGCCCAAGAGGTTTGGGAGAGGAAGTTGTTCAATGGCGGCTACGCGGTGCTGAAGGTGGAGGCGCACGATGAATAGTCGTCAGCAATTCGAGCATCGTGCCAATACGCAGATTATTACGCTGAGTGAAGTCACCTATGAGTTTGCTGAGCCTGAGCGCTTGCGTTTGCAACTGTCTCCGAAGGTGATGAAGAAGCCGTTGGATATTGGCAGTTTTGCATATTTGCTGCGTGGTAAGAATGAAAGCGTTCGGGATGATCGCGGCACGCCGGTAGGGATTGAGTCTTTTGTCGAAAGCCGTCGTGAACTGATTGTGAGGCTGCTAGAGTCCTTTATCGGTCTGCGTGATAAGACAGTTCTATTGCGATTGACGCTTACCGCATATTTTATCGACTGGCTGAACGCGCAAGGCTACAGGGAAATGTTTGCCAGTGCAGCGCAAGCCCAGCAAGCCTATCGAGACTATACCGCGCACCTGAATCATCAAATAGCCCATCATGTATTGAAGCCCGTCAGTGCGAAAAATAGTCAGTTGAATGTTTCAAGGATTATTGAACTGCTTTATCCAGAAGACAGTCACCATATCCTAGCAGGTGCGGTCCCGATCATTGCCGAAAAAGGCTCTGAGGCAGCCAGCGCTGCCCATGTTGAGGTGTGCCGGGACGCTTGTTTGGCGATTGCCCAGCAATGCAGTGTTTTCGTCCTGAACAGCCAGCCATATCCCTTTGTTGTGAGCATCAGGGATTATGAGGTGGTTGTGTTTCCATCAAGCCATGGTTGGGTTGGCCCATTCAAGACATCGCCGCTTAATTATAATGCCGGCGAGCGACGGATTGCGACGGTCGAAGAATATTTGGCCGCTGCTGACAGGTTGGGGCGAAGGCTATACAAAAAATCGGAAGCAGAGCGCACTCTATTAAACGCACAGGCGAGTTTGGATGCGGCCAACGAATATGGGCGCCACTGGCACCGGCTTCAAGTGGCGGGTTTTGCCGCGAAAGCCTACGCAAGCCTTCTCCTTATGATCACAGGCGCCACGCCGACCGAGTTTGACCAGTTTAGCTATATAGACGCGATCGAGGTTGAGAAATCTCCAATCAAGAAAGAGTTGTCGGCTGTGAAGTTCCGGGCGGGCGGGAAATCAACTCTTTATAACATCGGGCGTGACACAGGGTTGCCGCTGCTCAAGGAGTACCTGAAGCTCCGTGAGTGGATTCTGAATGGCGTGTCGCATGAGCGGCTGTTCTTTACGATGCCTGCGAGTGGCGAACTAGCAAGCACCGATAACGAATTTTCTGAATTTAACACAACTATGTTGATGAAAAAATTCTTCAACTCCATCAGCGGCACCTTCCTTGACCCCAAGGTACCAAGACTTTCGCCGCGCAAGATGCGCAAGTACAAGAGCCTTGGGATGCATACCGCTGGCGTGTCGCCGTCCACGGTAGCGGCAACCTTGAATCAGAGTTTGATGGTCAATCTTTCGACTTATTCGGAGGCTACTCCTGAGCAGCAGAAAGCTGAGTTCGGACAGTTTTGGCAGGCCATGCGCCATACAGCCAAAGTCGCGTTTGAGCGCAGCCATAGGCCTGCAGAAGGCGAGATCGGAACGGCGGCGGGTCACTGTGACGGGTTCAGTCAGCCGATCCCTGTGCATGATTTAGGGGCTGTTGCAATCGAGCCGAACTGCCGCAGCCAATACGGCTGCTTGTACTGCGAGCACTATATCTGTCACAGCGATGAAGAAGACCTGCACAAGATTGTGAGTTTGCAGTATGTGATCAATGCGGTGCGTGAAGCCGCGCCCGATTCGGCTCATGCTGAAGCGCTCTACAAAGAATTGTCGATCCGAATCGAGTTCATCCTTGAGGCGCTTGGCGAGCGTTCGAATGCGGTGAAGCAGTTGGTCGAAGCGATCAAGGCCAAGGTGTTTGAATACGGTGAGCTCACGCCTTTCTGGGAAAGCCGTCTGAGCCGTTATGAAAAAATGGGAGTGGTATTTTGAACGCTGTTGTCCAGTCCATCGGCAGTCTCTTTTCCAGCGGCCAGTTTTCGCCAACCAGTGAGCCAGATAAGGCGCCGCAACTCTACGGCAAGCCCGCACCCGATTTCGTTCTTTGTCGTGATGCGAAAGGCAACGCCACGGCGGTATACGGTGAACGCGTTTGGGACTTTAACCCATACCGGCTGAGTGCAAAAAAACTCGCGCGAATACGTTTTGATACGGTATTCAACGAAAGTGGCCTACAGCAGCAGGCGCTGATCGAAGAAGCCAGACATCTGCTGTATTGCATGATCTATTTTGCCGGTGGCGGGCGACTCGGTAAGCTGAGCGCAAGCACATTTTGCCAGTATTGGCTCTTGCTGCGCTTAGCCATTCAGTTCTGCTATGAGCAGAAACAGAAGCCCATGGTTGGCGTGCTGTCCTTGCGGCAGATCTTTACCGTGCCGGTTTATCTGGCGGCTTTTATTGGCCAAAGTAGCTTCGATAAAAAGGTTTTTTCTGGGGTTTTGAAAGGCTTGGCCAGGGTGGGCGAAGAACGGTTGGGTTATGCCGTGATCAATCCCGCCAAATTTGATCTGTCACGACCAGAGCACAAGCAGCATCCAGTCATTCCGACACGAATCTATTTGAATCTCATCAATCTTACTGGCGACCTGCTCAATCAGCTTTATGTAGGCGTTGGGCGTTTCGAGTCCTTTATCGCCTGCTTTGCTGATGAGCATTACGGCATTACTCATGACAGACAGAATTCTTTGGGTGTTGGTGGCAAGGCACACCGGCGGCCCGACATGGGGCAAGCGATCAAGGATCATGGTCTGACTTCGGTGTTTGCCGGTGAGTTTGAGTGTTCTGGGAGGAGAAATCTGCAACTGCGCTTGCTCCGAATGCAGTATGTGGTGAAAACGCTGATCCACCTCTATACCGGCATGCGCGATCAAGAGGTGATGCGAATGCCGTATTACTGTTTGTCCGATCAAGTCGTCAGGCAGGTGGTCGTCGATGACCAGGGCATTGAACGTGATAAGCCGCGGTCAGTAAATGTCCTCTCGACCACCACAAAGTTCACCGGCTACAACAAAGAAGCCGCATGGTTCGCGCCGAGGGAGGTCGTCAGGGCGGTCGAAGTCGCCCAGGCGATTTGTCGCGGACTCGCCAAACTCTACAAAATCGAGTTGGAAGCCCGTTGCCCGCTGTTTCTCAACCCTTCCATTGTTGGTTATACGCGGAACAGTGCCGAAGTTGGCGTGACGAGTTTTAAGGCTAGAGGGACACAAGGAACTGTTTTGCACGGGCTGTCGATCCAGCCAGAGGACTTGCAGGAACTGGCGCAGAGCGATCCTTCTCGTGACTTTTACAATGAGCCAGCGTTTGCTGCCGGCCAGCCCTGGCCGCTGACAAGTCATCAGTTTCGGCGCTCGCTGGCATTCTATGGCAGCAGTAGCGGTTTTCTTTCCTTGCCGACGCTGCGGGCGCAGTTCAAGCACATGACGATTGAAATGTCGCGCTATTACGCGAATGGCTACGATAACCTGCGCACCATTTTTGGCTACTACGACGACAAGAAGAAGGACTTTGTGCTGCCAAGCAATCACTTCGCCTTCGAGTATCAGATGGCCGTGCCCATGTCGGTGTCGAACCAGTTGATTGCCGATCTTCTGTTTAATGAGGAACCGCTGTTCGGCGGCACCGGCTCGTACATGGAGAAACAGAAAGAGCGGGTTAAGGCGGGTGAGATTCAGATTGAAGATGTCCGCGCTGACACCGAACAACGGGTTAAAAGCGGTGCAATTAGCTACCGTCCGACACTGCTCGGTGGCTGTACTAAGGCGGGCCGTTGCTACTCCTTCTTGCTCGGTGACTACACGGAATGCCTGTCTTGCGAGGGCGCGATTATCAAGCCTTATAAGCTCAATGCGGCGATTGAGGATGCGGAGAATGAATTGTACAGTTACGCAGAAGGCTCGGGCGAATATCAAATTGTGAAGGGCGACATTGAGCGTTTAACCGCCTTCAAAGCCCGTCTGATTGACTCGGTGGAGGTTTAACCATGAAGTCTGGTGACGGAACAAGCAAGGGGGTGGGCGCTTGCGAGCAAGCCTTGCAGCGCCTCTTGGTTGGTAAGCCTGTTGTGCCCGAGCATGTTGCTTTAGACCTGTCGAAACTCACTGCCAGCATTGTCAGTCTGGAGGCTGGATTTGATCGTGGCTACTTGAAGAAGTCGCGTAAAGCGCATTTACCGCTACTGGCTCAAATCGAGGCGGTTCGGGCAGAGGCCAGCAAAGGGGCGGGTTCATCTAGCGGCAAAAAAATCCGGCAGATGGAAAGTCAGCTGGCCGCGCTGGAAAAAACGCTATCAATCGCTCAGATGCAGCGTGACAACGTGCTGGCTCAGAATATGAAGTTGTGGCAACGGGTGCGCGAGCTGGAACATTCGATGGCTTATAGCCGCTCGGGCCACTCGGCAAAGGTCGAATCCCTGCTGCGTAGTGACAAAGGCATGACCTTCACCTCGGCGTGAGCTTGTTCGAAAATTTCCGTGTTGACGGGGTAGCCGCCCAAGAGAACTTCTTGCGCAGCTTGGTCATTGCGACGACGAAATAACTCAGCTTGAACCGACTGGCACGATTAAAACCGCTTGATCAGAAAGATGCAGGTTTCTCTGGAAGCCTGCTCCAACTGACTCATTGTGTCGAGCTCGATATGATTCTCAGGCAAACTCAGCAGCACTAGGCTTTCAGCTTTCTGCATGGGGTCGATATTCGTGTTCTGCAGTGACTATGAGAAAAGCAGGGCCTGGCTGCATGCTAAGGCCAAAGACGCCGGATCGCTATCGGCTGACAAGGAGGCGTATCTAGATCTTGAGATGGCGATCAAGCTGCGGGAGCGGACGGAGCATGAAGTTTCAGTATGTTGGTGGCAGCCGCGTCAGCAGAAGTCTCAGAAAGGCAAAAACCCGGAAATTAGCCGGGCTCTGCAAATCCCTCAAGGGGTTAAAGCTCAAGTGCCTCAAGGGCTACCGTGAAAACTCTATGGCCGGTTGACTCAAATGTCAATATTAGTCAGATAAGACTGACTCGCTTCCCTCACGGGCTTGGAACCTTGCAGCTTTGCAACTTCTAAAAAGCAGGCAGTCAATGTGTGCCGTAATGTGTAGTCGTCAGAGTCCGAGTAAGCTTTCCTAACGCTGTCAAACCGAATGTGAATTGTAAGCGTCCGGCCATCACGCCTTAGGTGATTGAGCCGGTTGCCACTTATGCGGCAGCAACTGGTCGATTTCACACGCCCGCTGAACCGGCAACTTCCTGCAGGCCTCCAACCGAGTGTAGGACTGGTTCGGCCAACTGACTTTTATTCGCGACGTGTAGATCAAAAAACTTTCGGCGGGCATGGGCCATGCAGCCAATTTCGGTAATGGCCGAGCCTGACCGGTGTAAATCAACCCGAAGCTGCCGTTCACGAAGGACAGAAATCGGTATAAGCAGTCCTTCAGAAAGCCGTAGGACGGCTGATAATCCATGGCCTGACCTCATCCGGCGTCATGAAAAGCCTCGTTTATCGCGTTGAGCAAAGTAGCCCTTATAGGCGCGTCACCCTCTCATCTACCAATCCTCAAATACCCGAAAGTCGTTCTCTCGGGCATTTGAGCATCCGGTAAAAAAACTTGTAACTCAGTTCACCTTGAACCGTCCCACCAGCCCCTGCTGTTGCTCGGCCAAGCGGGCTAACTCGCGGCTGGTGACGGCGGTTTGTTCAGCACCGGCGCTGACCTGGATAACCAGAGTGTTGATGTCGTTTACGTTGCGGTGGATCTCCTCGGCAACCTGACTCTGTTGTTCTGCCGCCGAGGCGACCTGTATGTTGCTGTCGCTGATGGTCGCGATGCCCTCGGCTATTTCTTCTAGCAACTCCCCTGCGCGCACTACGTTGCTCGCGCCTTCTTGAGCCTTCCCTAGAGTTTCCTGCATGGAAGTGGCGGCACGGTCGGAGCCGGATTGCAGATTGGCGATCATCTTCTGGATACTGACGGTGGAATCCTGAGTCTTTTTGGCCAGATTCCGCACCTCATCGGCGACCACGGCAAATCCACGACCCTGCTCACCGGCACGGGCAGCCTCAATGGCAGCGTTCAAAGCTAGCAGATTGGTTTGCTCTGCTACACCACGAATCACATCCAAAACCGAGGAGATGGAATAGCTTTCACCCTTGAGCTCCTCAATGATTCGGGATGTTTGTTCGGCCTGAACCTCAAGCCCTTTGATCAAGCTGATGGTGTTCTCGATTTCAGCCTTGCCCTGCATAGTGCTGGCATTAACGCGCTGCGACATCTCTGCGGCGTCGGTAGTGCTGCGCGCCACGTCTTTGACCGTGGCGCTCATCTCGCTGATGGCAGTGACCACCTGATCGGTGCCTTGACGCTGCTGGACGACGTTATTGCTAGTTTGCAGGGCCACAGCCGAAGACTGCTCGGCGGCGGTCGCGACCTGCGCCGTGGCACTCCCGATCTCACGGATCACTTCACCGATCTGTATGGCCATGTTATCCAGGTTACGCGAGATCTCGCCAAACTCGTCTCTGCCGGTGTAACGGGTTCTGGCAGTTAGGTCACGCGTGGATAGCGAAATAAGGGTGCGGTTCACGTCGACCACAGCGATTTTGATATTGCGAATAATCACCGAAGCGAGCCACAGCACCGCAATCAACATCAGAATGACGGTGGCTATTGCGACATACAGACTGCGCTGGGCATCGGTACGCGCGACATTGGCTAGGCTCACGACCGTCTGGCCCAGTTCAGCCTCGACCTGAGCCATCATGTCGATACGGCTGGTGGAAAGGTTGAACCAGTCTTCGGGTTTGATATTAAGCGGATCGCCTAGAGGCGTATCAAATCCGAGTTTTTGCAGGCGAGCTACATCGACGGATGCGGGCTGTTGTAGAACCGCATCCAGCTTATTTTTGAACACGGCAGGAGCCCAGCGTTGAAAGGCCTCGAAATAGCCGGAGAACTCGCCCATGTTGCGGCTGAAACGTGACAACAGCGGCGCATCAAAACGGTTTTGGTTGAATGCCAGGCCAAGCAGTACACGCTCTCGACCAGAGCGCTCTTTCATGTCTACGAACTGATTGAGTGAACTCAGCCCACGCAGGATTTCCGGATCCTCAATGCTGGTTTCCAGTGAGTAAGAGAAGCCGATCAAATTTTTGATAAGATCGGTGAATCGGGTGCCGGACTCGCCGTTATTGATTGCGAGCGTGTCCACCTGCTGACGCAGTCCGGCCAAACCATCAATTGCGCGCAGCATCTTGTCAGGCGCGATAAGACCCTCGGTCGATTGCGCATGCATCGCGCTCACCGCACGGTCGGTTTCTTGGCGTAAGACTTTCAACTTGTCCTGCATCGTCTTACCACCGCTGCCCAGAAACACGCCGCTTGCGCCGCGCTCACGCTGGATAGTGGTTACTACGTCACTGAGTTTCTGCGCGGTGCCGGTAGCGGTGACCGCTCGGTTCATCTCGCTCAGTGTCTCCCGTTTGTCAGCTACAAAAATCCCGGCGAAGACCAGAAAGCCCAACAGGGGAAACATCAAAATAAGCAGTAGCTTTGTACTCAAAGGAGCATTTCTAAGCATGGCAGGCCTCAGGGCTTGAAGATGTTGTTTAAAGCTATCCAAGGCGAACGTTCTATGAAGTCGACGTCTGATAGAGCCCAGGATGGTTCAGTAGTAGCCTGCCGTAGCCAGTTTTTTCTCCGTTCGGAATGTTTCGGCTGAAACCAGCAAAGCTTTACCTGTACCCGTGTATCGATAGGGGCCTAGGTACCGAGTAGGCCCAGACGTAAGCGCGGTGGGTTTTCTTCTCTCCTGGAGCCAGCATTTGTACCGGTGTTTCATCGGCGTGGACTACGCGCTGGGCCAGCACTGCTTCGCGCAGCGCATCGACCAGCGGCTGAAGCTGCACGCCGGTTTGACCCATCCACTGCGCTAGTGTCGAGCGCGGGATGGCAAGGCCGGCACGGCCGAAGATCTTTTCCTGTCGATAGAGCGGCAGGTGGTCGGCGAATTTGGCCACCATCACTTGCGCCAGCAGGCCGGCAGTGGGGATGCCCTTGTCGATCACCTGCGGCGGCACCGGGGCCTGGGTCAGTGTTTCGCACTGCCGGCAGGCCCATTTCCCACGAACGTGCTGTTCGACGGTGAACACGCCCGGCGTGTAGTCCAGCTTCTCGCTGACGTCTTCACCGATGCGCTGAAGCTGACAGCCGCAAGCGCACTGAGTGTTGTCCGGCTCGTGATGGATCACAGTGCGCGGGAACTGCGGCGGCAACGGCGCACGCTTGGGTTGCTGGCGTGGTTCTATCTGCGCGGGTGCGGGATGAAGTGCTTTTAAGTCGGCCTCGATGGCTTCGAGGTCGGTATTAAGCAGGTCATCGAGCAAGCTGCCTTACGCCGGGCTGATCTGCTCGCTGCGCTTAGCAAACTTGTGTCGCTTGAGAATGGCGATTTCGTGGGTGAGCTGCTCGATGATCGTCTCATCACGATGGATCTTTCTGCCCATGGTGTCGACCTTGGACATCAGCTGCGCAGCCAGCGCGCGCAGTTGTTCAGGGGGCATTTGATCGAGATCGGGCAAAGAAGTCATGCCGTGGATTTTACCAAAGCAGTCCTCCGGTCACAGCTATAAGCCAGGTATTAGAGCAATGTAATTGCGCCGCCTGCACCTACTCGCTGCCAAGGCAATCCAAGTACCAGCGCCTGGAGTTGTTCGGGGTCGAGTTCGACCTCCGCGCCAAGATGGATGCCCGGCCAATGAAACTTGCCCTGATTCAAGCGTCGCACCGCTAGCCAAATACCAACGCCGTCATGCACCAGCACCTTTATGCGGTTGGCCCGGCGGTTGGCAAAGAGGTAGGCGCAGTGCGGCTTCGCCGCACCGAACACGGCAACCACCCGGGCCAGTGCAGTGTCAGTGCCGGCCCGCATGTCCATGGGCTGGGTGGCGAGCCAGATGGAGTCGATACGAATCATTGGGCCAGGCCACGGATAAAACACGCGCAGCCGTCCGGATCTGAGGCTGGCCATTTTACGGTGACGGATTTATCGCCCAGAACCAGTGAGATGATCACCGTCTCTTCTGTTGCGCGCTTGGGTGCAGCTTGTACGGGGATGAAGGCCGGCAGAGTTGCGGGTGATTGATCCCGGTAAATCGGTAGCCACTTGCGGATCACGTTGGCGTTGATGCCGTGATGGATGGCTACGCTGGAAATCGTCGCTCCAGGTTGCAAGCATTCCTGGACGACCTGGGCTTTAAATGGTTTGGGGTAAGAGCTGCGTTGGCGCATGGAAATCCTGGCGATAAGGGTGATCGCGTCCGCTTAAAATACGCGGACACCATCGCCCTAAATACTGGAGTTCGGTAGGTGTGTTCGCCATCCGCTTACGTTCCTCCGCGCAAGCACTACTCGGGATCGAGTAGTGGATACTCATGAGCTTTTCTGCAATGGCGTCATTGGATATCCGTAGACCCGCCTTGAAACTCTAACGCCTTTTTATACAGATCAATCTTTCTTTGTAGATCGCTTGGTTTCGCTGGCAGGTCGAGAAACTGGTTAGCTTCGGCTAAAGACTGGAAGTCGTCGGATCGGCGTAGGTGAAATAAGATGAGCTCTCTGAAATAAAACTGTATTTGATAACAATATGTTTTAGCGCGCTCGCTTTCTTCGCCGGCATGTACGCTCTGATTCCTATGTTCACGAAGGTGTTCAAGTACTTGTTGATGAAACTCGCTTTCTTCGAATAAGAAAGCGCAGCGTCGAGGTATGCCATCTTTATTTGAGTCAGATGGTGATGCAAGACATTCTAGTGCGCCCCAAAGCCTTATAAGAGCCGAATTGTGTTCTCTTTCATCCAGTGCTCGGACGTATCGAAGTAGCGAGTCCTTTATTACTCTACCGTATTTGCATATTTTTAATCTTGAAAGAGCCCACTTGACGTTTTTACCAAATACTTCCGGCTTCGATGGTGAGTATACTTTACCTGCTTCAAAATATGGTTCATACCATACAGTCGATTTTGCTGGCTTGCCACTAAAGTAGTGTAGTGTGTGCGTCTGCCCCAGCCTGACTTTATTTATGGCGGCCTGTTTATTGCCCATTAGCTCCATACTCGAATTTCCAAATAACGCCATAATCGCTCTGAGTATGTCTAAGCTTCTCAGTGCTTTCGTCGTGGCTCCCTGGTCGGTTTTGGCTTTCAACTGGATCTTAACCTTGCAATATTGCTCATGTTCGTCATTCAACGTACGGTGAGATGCCTTAATCTCCCGGCTCCTAGAGTAGTATTTTTTAGGATAGTCTCCAGAAAATAAATTTATATGTGTATCTTCAATGTATATTGACTTAAGAGTCAGGTGAGCAGGGTTGATGGATACAGAAGTGAGGAAACAATATTTTTCTTCTCTGGTAGCGAGCTCAGCTCGACAAATTTTCTGAATATTTTCCATTAGCGCATCTTTAGTGAGCACTCCTGCCGTAGCAGTGATTGAAATACTTCTGGACAGAATTGAGTCAAGATTTAGTCCGTCCGATTTTGACGTTAACTCAATCATTGAGAAAAGGCTTGCGAAGGCATTGTGATATTCAAAGGCTTCGAATGACACTCGACCATCAACGGTTATTTTTTTTATACTCTCAATTTTTTTAATAATTTCTTCGGGCTTCAAATTGCTATTTTTAGTCTTCCATCCTATCTTCATATTCAGCCCTCTATTTTTTATCTGTCGGCTTTTAAGTTGTACAAAGTAAATCGCTTGAGAGCTAAAAAATAAAACGTTGAGCGTCCCCTCTACACCCAAAGGACACGTTTGGCCGAAAGCAGTCGCTTATGAGTTACCGCGTTCGGCCAAAAGCGGATGCTCAAGGTCGAACTTTTTCGACCCTAAGCTGCCTTTTTATGGGAATAAAAGTGGTTCAGCCTAAGCCGCTATCGACCCAGAAATAGCAGTCACAGGGTGATTGCTTTTAGCGATAGCAACCGACTGCGCCAATCCATGTCCATTACAAACTGCGTTTAAATCCCATGCACATATTTTTTATTCTCAGGAGTTAAGAGCGGTGCGACTTTAAGCCATTGAAGAAAGCGCTTCGAACCGCCCATCGTACAGCGTCGTCCGTTCTCACACTTTTCCAATGATCTGGATGACGCATTACATCACGCACTTCGTATCGCTCATCTTCTGGATATCGAACCTCCATAAATCCTATCCGATATAAAAAACGCGCGAGCGCGATATCGGGCTCACCGTAGGAGACGCCTTTATGGAGCTTCACTTGACCATTCCCGATTAGGCCTCGGAGATGTTTGTATAGGTCAGATGCAATCCACTCGAGAGGTTTGCCAGTAAAAGATTGCAGACAAATATCCAATCCGACACAAAGTCCACCAAATTCAGTTTTTAAGAATTCGAGCTGGTCAGTGGAGTAAATCCACTCTGCATCTTGAATCTCTAAGTCAGTGACCGGCAGTCTTTCTGACCCGTCGAGTGCAAACTTGATCATGGCCCTGAGGCTTCGCGGCGTATACATTGAGCGGCGGACAAAATAACTAAATGAATCACTCGTCGATTTATTCTTTAGCGTGACTTCTGGAGTAAAGAATACATGCCACATATCATCGAAAGGCACCCGAATTTTTTTAGGTTCACACCCTAGCGCTGCCGCAATCGCAAAACGCAGTCTATTTGCAGTCCATTTCCTCAAATCGCTCACATCCCAATTAAGATGAACGACACCACTCACCTTGTCAGAATAATGCCAGCCGGGATTTATATTTAACCACAAATCTTGTCGCATAAAGAGATGGACTTCGGCATTTAAGTTGTTGTGAGTGATTCGATCTGCTGCCTCTATAGCGTCTCGAATCAATCGAATACTTGTAGCGCCGCCCGCTTCTTGCAAGTTGTCAAAATCGTCTACATAAAGGGCGAAATTAGTTGCTTGTGCAACGCGGGCAATTCTTTCGACACTATTCTTTTCTTGCGCTGCGTTTTCGGAGGCAATGTTCTTTGCCCACGGAACAAGTGTCTTAATTACGTCGGCTATACGTTCTCCGAAGTCTCGCTCGGTTATACCCTTAGTGATAGCCCAAGCACGTAATGCAATATCGTCATCGCTGGTGAGTAAACGTCCGCTCATGTCATGTGCAAGCCGCCTGCAAATCATGTCTGCGTAAATCTGCATCCAATCGGCAACTGCGCCGTATCCACGTTCGGTTGCCTTCGCCAGACGTTCGGCATGTAACGATGCAAGCTCGTCCGCTGAGGCCTCCACAATTAAGGTTTGAGAATCCTCTTTGCGACGCTCAATGCTAGTAAGGCGAACGGCGGACTTCCCTGCGCCCTTTCGTGCCACAGCGACAGTCACCGTTGTGGCCGTTGCATTATCAAACCAATCTGGTCGGACTAGTAAATTGTCGAACCACTTATCTTGAGCCGTATCACGTTCGGCGTCTGGATACCCTATGAAAGAAGAGCTTTGATGCCAGCGTTTGCGAATGGCCTCAACTTGCTCAGGAGTCAATGATAGGATCTGCTTGGACGGTCCTTGCATAGTCATGAGTTGTAGATTTCCCTTACTAATACCGCATCAGTTCCTTGCCTACATGCAACCGCTGAGCCCAAAAAACTGTGTCGAAAGGCGAGGGGTTAGACGACAAGACCTCAACGAAGCTTACGAATTCGACGTAGGTGTGTCTATGGATGGCATGAGATTGCACACAAGAGTTCAGTTTTGGCGATTAAATGTCGGCCTCATATATAGATTTAGAAATCCAGTCACCCAATGCCCGCTTCCGGCCGCCAGCTGCCGGTCAAGGCGCTCCCGTTGTGCTGGTCAAATTCGACGCAAACAGCTGGTCAGGTGGAATGCAAATGACAGGTCATTGGCAATGCAAACGGGTGGTCAAGTGGGATGCAATTGTCCAGCGAGCACTAGAGTGTCAATGCTCGGTCTGAAGCAAGCGTGCGGCTGGCGGATAGTGTGTCAATGTCTGCCGTAATTGACCTGCAGATAGTCAATCCTTGGTTGTAACATTGACAGTCAATGCCATTTTCTTCTGAATTGGCTGACGCCTATATTTTTCCGGGGGATGCACGTTGTCAATCCACCAGGGAGATAGGTGATACCAAGCA
>NZ_CVTK01000010.1:0-71049 GCF_900004785.1 Pseudomonas sp. 28 E 9
CCGGGTTACCCACGGATTCAAGCCTGCGTTCGGCCAGCGTGGTTTAACGGGGCGCCTGAGATCAAAAGCAGATCAAGATCAAGAGCGACTCGCTGCGCATCGTGGTTACTGTTGGGCGCTGCTGAGTTGTGTAGATACCTATGCCCCGATGGCGGTAGTCCAGTCAATATCTTCAGCGACTGACACTCCGCTATCGGGGGCAAGCCCCCTCCCACATTGGGTTCCGTGTTCGTCTTTATTTATTTACCGAGCTTGCGCAGCTCGTCCGACTCTACCACCCGCACGCCATCCTGTTCTTCCAGCGCCAGGCGCCACAGCGCGCGGGCCAGTTCGCACACTTCGATACCGTGGTACTTGCCCGGAATCAACCGAGACAACGGCCCGGCCAGTTGTTCGGCCAGGCGCGGTTCGAGTCGTTCGCCCAACAACAACGATGGCCGCGCGATGGTCAGTTGCGGCCAATCCTGGGCCCTCAATGCCTGTTCCATTTCGCCTTTGACCCGGTTGTAGAACACCGAGGATTTCGGGTCGGCGCCAATCGCGCTGATCACGATCAGGTGCCGTGCGCCCAGTTCCCGAGCGCGCTTGGCGAAGGCCACCACCATATCCAGGTCGACCGCACGAAACGCCGCTTCGGAACCGGCCTTCTTGATCGTGGTACCCAAACAGCAGAAGGCGATATCCACCCGGCCGCTCAGTTGAGGCAGGAACACTGCAGGGTCGCCTACCGGGTTTTCCAGGCGTGGGTGTTCAGCCAGTGGTTTACGGCTGGGTGCCAGGACGCGGGTGACGGTGGGTTCGTTGAGCAGGCGGTCCAGCAAGTGTTCGCCGGTGAGGCCGGAAGCACCGGCCAGTAAGATATGCTGCGGTGTCAGGTACATGGTGTTTCCCCCTTGTTACACGTTACAGCTTAGTTGCCTTTGGCTTCCTTGCTATTCATTGAGACGCTTTCTAGCGCCTTTCGTGCCTGCTGTTTACGTAATAGTTGCCAGTGGGCGATCACGCCCTTGGGGGCCCAGATCTGCGGTTCGGAGGCTTCGAAATTGTCCGCCTGTTCGCGTTCGGCCACGTGCAGTTGTGCCAGTTTGAAGGCCTGTTGCAAATCGTCCGTTTGGTTGAAAGCCTGTGCGAAAAGGGCATCACCGAAGTAGGTAAAGTCCGCTTCTTCCGAGCAGCCGAACGACACGCGATCCGCGCGTGAGGCGGTCATGATCAGCGTGCGCTCATCTTTCAATGCCGGGATGAAGCCGCCGGAGTAGCAGGCGGAAATCACGATGATCTTGTCGCGGTTTTTCAGTGGCGCGAGCACCGCTGCCAGTTCATCGGCCGGCAGGTCGGCCAGTTCCATGCGCGGCTGGTCAAGCACCAGTTCGTGTTCGTGGGTGCCGTGGCTGGTCATGTAGATGAACACCAGGTCTTCCGGCCCGCTGCGCTCGGCCAGGGTTTGCACGGCCCGGCGCAGGTTTTCGCGGGTGGCCATGGGCCGGTCGGCAATATGGTCGCGGTGGTTGACCAGGCGAATCTGCCCATGGGCACCGAAGCGGGTGGCGAGCATGTTGCTGACGTAATCGGCTTCGCGCAGGAACACGCTTTGCTTACCGTCGCCGGCCAGCGCCAGGGTGTACAGCTCGACGGCAGGCGTGGACGCGGGGACGGCGGCGAGCGCGTCCGCGAGCAAATGGCCCTGGGCCAATACGCCGATTTCCAGTGGGTCGGGCAGCAGCTTGCCCTCGGCGTCGCGCACGCGCATGCCGTTGACCCAGGTGCCGGCCTGTACCGTACCGTCGGTCAGCACCAGCGTGCCGCGACCCTGGTAGCTGTCGCTGTCAAAGCCGCCGATATAGAAGCTGCCATCGGTAAGGTTCAGGCGACCTTCGCCGCTGAAGCGCCAGTCGCTGAACTGGCCGACGTAATGGCTGCCATCGACGCCGATCAGTTCGCCCTTGCCGCTCAGGGCACCTTCCTTGAACTGGCCGATCCAGACGTCGCCGTCGGCGTTTTCATAGCGTCCCTTGCCGTTGAGCTGGTTCTGTTGGAACTGGCCGACGTAGATATCGCCATCCGCGCTGTTGAACGTGCCGTTGCCTTCCAGCTGGCCATCGACGAAGTGGCCGCTGAACTGATTGCCGCTGTCGTCGTTGCGCTGGCCTTCGCCATTGGGTTTGCCGTGGGCGAATTGGCCCTGGTATTGGCTGCCGTCGGCCAGCTCCAGGCGCCCGAGGCCGGAATACTGGTCGTCCTTGAATTCGCCGCGATAGGTCATCTGCCCCTCTTTGAGGGTGCCTTCGCCGTTGCGTCGACCGTTCTTGAAACCGCCTACGTAACTGCTGCCCGCCGTGGTCAGGCTGCCCTGGCCATCGAACAGGCCTTGCTTGAATTGACCTTTGTAGACTTCGCCGTTGCTGCCATGCCATTCGCCCTGACCATGCCACTGGCCCTTATCGAACTCGCCGGCGTACCAACTGCCGTTAGGGTAGTCGACGCGCCCCTGGCCTTGCAGCAAGCCGTTGACCACATCGCCCCGGTAGCGGCCGCCATCGGGCAGGCGCGCATCGGGCGGCAACAGCGATTCGCCATCTCCGCAAGCGGTGAGCAACAGGGCAAGGGCAAGGGGGGCGAGTGGGCGCATAGCGGGATCCGGATAATTGAGCGCCGAGTATGCCGCAGCTGCGCGTTTCATACATAAATTTACATACACTGTGGCAAGGTTTGTTGCCTCGCCACAGGCAACGTCCTACACGAAGCAGAGTGACAATGACTCAGCGATGTAAGCCGGTTTTTCCTGGCCTTCGATTTCCAGGGTGGCGGTGGCCTTAAATAGCCATTGGCCAGGTTTTTTCTCGTGGACGTCGGTGAGGGTGACGTTCAGGCGCACCCTGGAGTCGACCTTCACCGGCTGTATGAAGCGCACGCTGTCCAGGCCGTAGTTGATGGCCATCTTCAGGCCCTCGGGCATGATCAGGATGTCTTCCATCAGCTTGGGCATCAGCGACAGCGACAGGAACCCATGGGCGATGGTGCTGCCGAACGGGGTTTGCGCGGCCTTGGCCGGGTCGACGTGGATAAACTGATGATCGCCGGTGGCCTCTGCGAACAGGTTGATGCGCGCCTGGTCGATGGTGAGCCATTCGGAACGTCCCAGTTCCTTGCCGACATAATCGTTGAGCTGCGCTACGGGTACATAGGGCATTGCGTTTCTCCAGGGTTCATCATTTTTATCCCCGCTGACGAGGGGTTTTTTATGGGATACAGAGAACCAATGTAGATCATCATGGGCAATCGACCCGGTCAACCCAACATGCTTTTGGCGAATGCCGGAGCATAGGGCGGGCGTGCTTATAATGCGCACCAACTTTGAGGGGGCAGAGAGGATGCTGTTACGTGGCTTGACCTGGCTGGTGCTGTTTCAAATGATCGGCACTGCGCTCAACCATCTGCTGTTGCCGGTATTGCCGGGGCCGATCATCGGCCTGCTGCTGATGCTCGGCTTCCTGATCTGGCGCGGCGAAGTCAGCGAGCCGCTGAGCCTGGCGGCCGGCAGCCTGCTGCGCTATTTGCCGTTGCTGCTGGTGCCGCCGGCCGTGGGCGTGATGGTGTATGCCAGGGACATTGTTGCCGACTTCTGGGCCATCGTTGGCGCGCTGGTACTGTCGCTGGTCATCGCGATGGCGGTTGTCGGCGTGCTGATGGAACGGTTGGTCCGGCGCAAGGAGAAGGAACAATGATGTTCGACTGGCAGGGCGCCTGGACGGCCGTCATTCATCACCCCTTGTTCGGTATCGGTATTACCCTGGGCGCTTATCAACTGGTACTGGCGGCTTTCGAGAAAACCCGCTGGATCTTCCTGCAGCCGGTGCTGGTCTCCATGTTGCTGGTGATTGGCGTGTTGCTGATCTGCGGCCTGGACTACACCGAATACCGCAAAAGCACCGAGATCATGGGCATTCTGCTGGGGCCGGCGACGGTGGCCCTGGCGGTGCCGCTTTATTTGAACCTGCGACGGATTCGCCAATTGTTCTGGCCGATTTTTACTACGCTGGTGATAGGCGGCGTGTTGGCCACCGGCCTGTGCGTGTGGTTGGGCTGGTGGTTCGGTGCCGAGCACAGGGTGCTGATGACCATGGCGCCCAAGTCGGTGACGTCGCCGATTGCGATGTTGGTGGCCGAGCAGATCGGCGGGGTGGCGGCATTGGCTGCGGTGTTCGTGCTGATCACCGGGGTGGCCGGCGCGATGATCGGCCCGGCGTTCCTGTCGCGCCTGGGTGTCTACAGCCCCGAGGCGCGCGGCATGGCCCTGGGCATGACGGCCCACGCGGTCGGCACCTCGGTGGCCCTGCAGGAAAGCGAAGAATGCGGCGCCTTTGCGGCGCTGGCCATGAGTTTGATGGGCGTGGCCACGGCAGTGTTCCTGCCGCTGGCCGTGTCTGTGATCGTTTAAACCGGGTTTAAGGAAACCTTTATGAGTCTGGCGCTGTTTCCCCTCAACACCGTGCTGTTCCCTGGGTGCACCCTCGATTTGCAACTGTTCGAGGCGCGTTACCTGGACATGATCAGTCGCTGCATGAAAAAGGGCGAAAGCTTCGGTGTGGTGTGCATCCTCGATGGCAAGGAAGTCGGCCTGGCCCCGGATGGCTATGCGCTGATCGGCTGTGAAGCGCTGATCCGCGACTTTAAACAACAGGATAATGGCCTGCTGGGGATTCGCGTCGAGGGCGGGCGGCGTTTTCGCGTGCGCGATGCCGAGGTCCAGAAGGACCAGTTGCTGGTGGCCCAGGTGCAATGGCTGGAGGAACTGCCGGACCAGCCGCTGGAAGAAGAGGACGCCGACCTGCTGGCGCTGCTGCAGGCATTGGCCGAGCACCCGATGGTCGCTTCGCTGGATATGGACGCCCATGCCGAGGGCCAGCAGGCCCTGAGTCATCAGTTGGCGTATCTGCTGCCGTTCACCGAGGCGGATAAAGTCGACCTGTTGCAACTCGACGATCCGCAGCAGCGGCTGGATGCGATCCAGATGTTGCTGGATGAATTGCAGGGTGAATTGTTCACCTGAAATTCGGACTTTCCTGGCGGGGTTTTCAGACTTTGTTTGGTCGCTTCCTGGGCCCCCGACCCGCACTATTTTCCGATCACACCCCAATGATCGGAGATGACCATGCTTCAGCTGACACCCTCGGAACAAGTCGCCTGGGACGCGTATTTTGTCAGCGTGACCACCCATCTGCTCCAGCACGATCCCACGCGGGGTGCGCAATACATTGCCGAGCGCGCCGCCGACTTTGCCGATGAAATGCTGTTGGAACGACGCGAGCGGTGTGTTGAACGGCGCAGCGCGTCGGTGGACTGGATCGGCCCGGCCAAGGGTCAGTAGGCGTACCTGAGCAACGCGTGGGACGTGTCGGTAAAGGCGATAAAGCCAAGCACCGCCACGATCACCGGCAATACCAGCCACCAGGCTTTTTGCGTCATCGGCGGCAACGGGCTGCGGTATTGAATGAGGGTGAGGCTCAATGCGCACACGCTCATCGCCAGGAGCGTGCCGGCCAGGATATCCGTGGGCCAGTGAGCGCCCAGGTACACCCGCGATAACGCAATGAATGCCGCAGGTATGCAGCCCAGCAGCAGCCAGGTCAGGCGCAGTCGCGTGGGTTGGCCTCGGCCGGCCAGTACCGCCAGGGCCAGGAAGAACGCAAACGCGCCGGAGGCATGGCCGCTGGGCATGCTAAAACTGGTGAGCGGGTCGGTCAGGATTTCCGGGCGGCCGCGGGCGAAGAAGAGCTTGGTGCCGGTATTGATCACGGCGGCGCCCGCCAGCGTGGCGCCGACGAATATGGCATGACGCCACTGTCGCGCCAGCAACAACAGGCCGGTAAACACCGCGCTGGCGACGAACATTTTCTTGAATTCGCCCAGCTGGGTGATCCGTACCATCACCTCGTCGAGCCACGGGCTGCGATGTTCCTGCACCAGTGCGCTCAGGCCCTGGTCGAAATCGTTGAGATGCGGGTAGCCGATAAACAGTGCCACCAGCAACGTCAGGCTGGCGCAGCCGATCCACAGGGTGGCGCGACGATGGCCGCGCAGGCTGCTGTTCAAGCTCAGCCCCAGCAGTGCCGCCAGGCAGGCCGCGACAATCGCCGCTTCCGGCCAGAAACCTTCGGGCAGGGGCAAGCGGAACGCCGCACCGGCAGCCCAGCCCGGCAACAGATACGCCACTGACCAGCCTGCCGCCGCGATAACGCTGACGATCGCGAAGCGCGGGAACGGCATGTCGCACATACCGGCGACCATCGGCAGCATGGGCCGCAACGGCCCGATGAAACGCCCGACCAGCAGGCTGGCGATGCCGTACTTATGGAAGTAGGTTTCCGCACCGTTCATCCACTCGGGATGATGGCGCAGGCCGGGCAGGCGCCGGATATTCTGGTGGAAATGCCGGCCCAGGTAGTAGGACACCCCGTCGCCCAGTAAGCCGCCGAGGAAGCCCAGCAACAGGGTCTCACTCAACGACAACGCGCCGCTGCCGGCCAACGCGGCGATGGCAAACAGCAGCACCGTGCCCGGCACGATCAGCCCGGCGATGGCCAGGCATTCCACGCACGCGACGATAAACACCGCCACTGCAAGCCATTGTGGGTTAAGGGTCAGCCAGCCGGTGATGCTATCGAGCCATTGGCCCATACAATCCACTCCATCAAGTGTGGGAGGGGGCGCTTGCCCCCGATGGCAATGTGTCAGGGAAACATTCATCCACTGTCACACCGCCATCGGGGGCAAGCCCCCTCCCACATTAAAATCTCTGTGCGACAGGTATCGATTCCAGCCGGTTCAGTCTGTTCAAATCAAAAAATAATCGCGGCCTTCGACCTGCCCGCGCCGCAGCGGGTTCCGTGTGCAATAAGGCGCATAGCCAGCATCGACGAAGCGGTACATCAAGTGCTCATCGCGCCCACTGGGAATGCCCAGGCGTGTGGTCTGGATAATCTGCGTGGGCACCTGGCCCACGTCCTCGACATACAACAGTTCCTGATCGAAGCGCTTGGCATCCCACATCGGCACCTTCAGGCCGAGTGCCTTGCACAGCAGCGTCTGGCCCGCACAGAGTTTCTGCGAAGGACGCGGGCTGCCGTCGGGGTTGGGGTTGTTCAACAGCATGTGCGCCAGGCTCGCCGGCCCGGACCTCTCATCGACCCAGGGATAGGCCGATTTGATCAGCACGGCATTGCCCGGGCCATGGGCGCTGAAGTTCAGCGAATCACCGCCACGGGCGTAGTACATGTAGATGTGCCCACCATCCAGAAACAAAGCCTTACGTTTTTCTGTGTAGCCGAGTGAGGCGTGACTGCCTTTTTCGGCCACGTAATAGGCTTCGGTTTCGATAATCCGCGCTGAAAGCCAGGTTTCCCCGACACGATGGCGAATGACTTTGCCGAGCAGTTCTTGCGCGAGCAGCTGGGCGTCGCGATCGAAGAAGCTGTCGGGGAGGGCGCTGGCGGGGCGTTCGGGCGTGATGGTGGGCATGACGTTCAGGGTTATTACGGCTAAATGTGACGGAATCATAACAACTCTCACCTTAATAACCGCTGAACCCCAGGTTTTTACAGTTCATTTCGACCATCCGCCCCTCACCGCTGTCAGTCAGGCGGCGTCACAGCTATAATCTGCCGCTTTCCTCTTTGCCAAGATTTCCTGACCCATGACTGAGTCCGTTCTTGACTACATGACCCGCCTGGGTCGCGCTGCCCGTCAGGCCTCGCGGTTGATCGCCCGTGCGAGCACCGCGCAGAAGAACCGTGCCCTGCTGGCCGCCGCCGATGCTCTGGATGCTGCGCGCTCCGAGTTGGCCGCCGCCAACGAACAGGACCTGGCCAACGGCCGCGCCAATGGCCTGGAGCCGGCCCTGCTGGACCGCCTGGCACTGACCCCGGCGCGTATCGACGACATGATCGAAGGCTTGCGTCAGGTGGCCAAGTTGCCTGACCCCATCGGTGAAATTCGCGATATGCGTTACCTGCCGTCCGGCATCCAGGTCGGCAAGATGCGCGTGCCCCTGGGCGTGATCGGCATCATCTACGAGTCGCGTCCGAACGTGACCATCGACGCCGCGAGCCTGTGCCTGAAGTCAGGCAACGCCACCATCCTGCGTGGCGGTTCCGAGGCGATCCATTCCAACCGCGCCATCGCCGCCTGCATCCAGCAGGGCCTGGCCGTGGCCGAGTTGCCCGCCGAAGTGGTGCAAGTGGTGGAAACCACCGACCGCGCCGCCGTTGGCGCGCTGATCACCATGCCGGAATTCGTCGACGTGATCGTGCCACGCGGTGGCAAGGGCCTGATCGAGCGCGTCAGCCGCGACGCCAAGGTGCCGGTGATCAAGCACCTGGACGGCGTGTGCCACGTGTATATCGACATCGCCGCCGACCTCGACAAGGCGATCCGCATCGCCGACAACGCCAAGACCCACCGCTACGCGCCGTGCAACACCATGGAAACCCTGTTGGTGCACGCCGGCATTGCCGAGCGCGTGCTGCCGCCGCTGGCGGCCATCTACCGCGACAAGGCTGTGGAATTGCGCGGTTGCGAGCGTACCCGTGCGCTGCTGGGCGCGGACGTGATCGAGGCCACCGAGCAGGACTGGTACACCGAATACACCGCGCCGATCCTGTCGATCCGCATTGTCGACGACCTGGACCAGGCCATCGAACACATCAACACCTACGGCTCCAAGCACACCGACGCCATCGTCTCCGAGCATTTCAGCGATGCCCGGCGTTTCCTCAATGAAGTGGATTCCGCTTCGGTGATGATCAATGCCTCGACGCGCTTTGCCGATGGTTTCGAGTACGGCCTGGGGGCGGAAATCGGCATTTCCACCGACAAGCTCCACGCACGCGGCCCGGTCGGCCTGGAAGGCCTGACCAGCGAGAAGTACGTGGTGTTCGGCGACGGTCATGTGCGCACTTGATGGCTAAACGCATCGGGCTGCTCGGCGGTACTTTCGACCCCGTGCACATCGGCCATTTGCGCAGTGCCCTGGAAGTCGCGGATGCCCTGGCGCTGGATGAGGTGCGCCTGATGCCCAATTTCCGGCCGCCCCACCGCGATACGCCGCAGGTGTCCGCACAGCAGCGCCTGGAAATGGTGCGCGTTGCGGTGGACGGCATAGCACCGCTGGTGATGGACGATCGCGAGCTCAAGCGCGATAAACCGTCCTACACTGTCGACACCCTGGAACTGATGCGCGCCGAGTTGGCCGCCGATGACCAGGTGTTTCTGCTTTTGGGCTGGGACGCATTTTGCGGCCTGCCCTCTTGGCACCGCTGGGAGGAACTCCTCCAGCATTGCCACATCCTGGTTCTGCAACGCCCGGATGCCGACAGCGAACCGCCGGATGCCTTGCGCAACCTGCTGGCCGCGCGGTCGGTAAGTGACCCCTTGGCCCTGACCGGGCCGAACGGGAATATTGCATTCGTCTGGCAGACCCCGCTTGCGGTGTCCGCCACCCAGATCCGTCAACTGCTGGCCAGCGGTAAGTCGGTACGTTTCCTGGTGCCTGACGCGGTCCTGGCCTACATCGATGCGCACGGGCTTTACCGTGCGTCGAACTGAAAAGGCGCGCTTGAACGCACGAAAAATCGTGCAGCGAGCGCCCGAACATACGAGCAAAACGAGTTTTATATGACGAACAAAGACGTAAGCAAAGTTAAGCGCAAAGGCACCTTCAAAAGCGCACCGCTGCCGGTAGAAGCCCACGTTGGTCCGGAACTGGCCGGTGAAGAACTGGTAAAAGTCGCCGTGGCGGCCCTGGAAGACGTGAAAGCCCAGGACATCCAGGTGCTGGACGTACGCGACAAGCAGAGCATCACCGACTTCATGATCATCGCCACCGGTACCTCCAACCGCCAGATCGGCGCGATGCTGGACAAGGTTCGCGAAGCCGTCAAAGCCCAGGGCGTAAAGCCCCTGGGTGAAGAAGGCAAGGGCGACAGCGACTGGGTGCTGCTGGACATGGACGACGTGATCGTGCACATGATGACCTCCAACGCCCGTCAGTTCTATGACCTGGAACGTCTGTGGAAAGGCGCCGAGCAGAGCCGTGCCGCCGATGGCAAGCACCACAGCCCGGAAGTGGGCCACGCGCACTTCGACAAGCTCAACAAAGACCAGGAATAAGGAACGGCTGTGCGCCTGCGTCTGATCGCTGTCGGTTCACGCATGCCCAAGTGGGTGGAAGAGGGCTGGCACGAGTATGCCAAGCGTCTGCCTGCCGAGCTGTCGCTTGAACTGGTGGAAATACCGCTCAACACCCGGGGCAAGAACGCCGACGTGGCGCGCTTTATCCGTCAGGAAGGCGAAGCCATGTTGGCCAAGGTCGGCCCCAACGAGCGCATCGTCACCCTCGAAGTGCACGGCAAGCCCTGGAGCACCGAGCAGTTGGCGGTGGAACTGGACCGCTGGCGCCTGGACTCGCGCACCGTCAACTTCATGGTCGGCGGCCCCGAAGGGCTGGCGCCGGAAGTCTGCGCGCGGGCCGATCAGCGCTGGTCGCTGTCGGCACTCACGTTGCCGCACCCGTTGGTAAGGATTCTGATCGGTGAACAGCTGTATCGCGCCTGGACAGTTCTGTCCGGGCACCCTTATCACAAATAATCTGCGCCATAGCCGATGACCCAGCCGATCCGCATCAAGGACCACGAGAAGGACGCACGTCTTGTACGCGCGCGCGTGGTGTTTGGCGCGATCATGGTGGTGGCATTGATTGGTGTGCTGATCGCCCGCCTGTATTACCTGCAGGTGATCCAGTACGAGTATCACTCCACCTTGTCGGAAAACAATCGGGTGCATGTGCAGCCGATCCCGCCGACCCGTGGGCTGATTTTCGACCGCAATGGCGTGGTAGTGGCGGATAACCGGCCCAGTTTCAGCCTGAGCATGACCCGCGAGCGTTCCGGCGACTGGCAGCAAGTGCTCGATGTGATTGTCGAAGTGCTGCAGCTGACGCCGGAAGACCGGGTCATTTTCGAGAAACGCATGAAGCAGGGGCGCCGGCCGTTCGAGCCGGTGCCGATCCTGTTCGAGTTGAACGAAGAACAGATCGCGCGGATCGCGGTGAACCAGTTCCGCCTGCCGGGCGTGGAAGTGGTGGCGCAGTTGGTACGGCATTACCCGCAGGGGCCGCACTTTGCCCACTCGGTCGGCTATATGGGGCGCATCAACGAGAAAGAGCTGAAAAGCCTCGATCCGGTCAATTACAGCGGCACCCATCACATCGGCAAAACCGGCATCGAGCGTTTCTACGAGCCCGAACTGCACGGCCAGGTGGGTTACGAAGAAGTCGAGACCAACGCCCGTGGCCGCGTGCTGCGCGTGCTCAAGCGCACCGACCCCTTGCCGGGCAAGGACATCGTACTGAGCCTGGACATCAAGTTGCAGGAAGCCGCCGAAATGGCGCTGGGCGGTCGTCGCGGCGCGGTGGTTGCGCTGGACCCGAAGACCGGCGAAGTCCTGGCCATGGTCAGCCAGCCAAGTTTCGACCCCAACCTGTTCGTGACCGGCATCAGCTTCAAGGCCTACGCCGAGTTGCGCGACTCCATCGACCGGCCGCTGTTCAACCGGGTGCTGCGCGGCCTGTATCCGCCGGGGTCGACCATCAAGCCGGCGGTGGCGATTGCCGGCCTGGATTCGGGGGTGGTCACCGCCTCGAGCCGGGTCTATGACCCGGGCTATTACATGCTGCCCAACTACGATCACAAATACCGTAACTGGAACCGCTCCGGTGATGGCTATGTCGACCTGGACACCGCCATCATGCGCTCCAACGACACCTATTTTTATGACCTGGCCCACAAGCTGGGGATCGATCGCCTGGCGGCCTACATGGGCAAGTTCGGCCTCGGCCAGAAGGTTTCCCTGGACATGTTCGAAGAGTCTCCCGGCCTGATGCCCTCGCGCGAATGGAAGCGGGCGACGCGTCGCCAGGCATGGTTCCCCGGCGAAACCCTGATCCTCGGCATCGGCCAGGGCTACATGCAGGCCACTCCGTTGCAACTGGCCCAGGCAACTGCGCTGGTGGCGAACAAGGGCGTGTGGAACCGGCCGCACCTGGCCAGGACCATCGAGGGCGAGAAGCCGGTGGATGAGAACCCGATCCCCGACATCGTGCTGCGCGACCCTTCCGACTGGGCCAAGGTCAATCACGGCATGCAACAGGTGATGCACGGCGCTCGCGGCACCGCACGCAAGGCGGCGCTCGGCGCGCAATATCGCATCGCCGGCAAGAGCGGTACCGCTCAGGTCGTCGCGATCAAGCAGGGTGAAAAATATGACCGCTCCAAGGTGCAGGAGCGTCACCGCGACCACGCCTTGTTTGTCGGCTTTGCCCCTGCCGATGACCCGAAAATCGTGGTGGCGGTGATGGTGGAGAACGGCGAGTCCGGCTCCGGTGTGGCCGCGCCTGTGGTGCGCCAGATCATGGACGCCTGGCTGCTGGCCCCCGACGGCAAGCTCAAGCCCGAATATGGCGGCCCCCCTTCCAGCCCCGAGGTTACGGCCCGTGAAGAGTAATTTTGACCGCATCCTCTCCAGTGAGGATGTGATGCGTCGCCGTGCGACGTTGCTGCAACGCATGCACATTGATGGCCCGTTGCTGGTGCTGCTGCTGATACTGGCGGCCGGCAGCCTGTTCGTGCTGTATTCGGCCAGCGGCAAGAACTGGGACCTGCTGATCAAGCAAGCGTCGTCGTTCGGCCTGGGCCTGTTGTCGATGGTGGTGATCGCCCAGCTCGAGCCGCGCTTCATGGCGCGCTGGGTGCCGCTGGGTTATGTCGCCGGGGTGTTGCTGCTGGTGGTGGTCGACGTGATGGGCCACAACGCCATGGGCGCGACGCGCTGGATCAACATCCCGGGGGTGATTCGCTTCCAGCCGTCGGAATTCATGAAGATCCTGATGCCGGCCACCATCGCCTGGTACCTGTCCAAGCGCACCTTGCCGCCCCAGCTCAAGCATGTGGGGATCAGCCTGATCCTGATCGGCGTGCCGTTCATTCTGATCGTGCGGCAGCCGGACCTCGGCACCTCGCTGCTGATCCTGGCGGGGGGCGCGTTCGTACTGTTCATGGGCGGCCTGCGCTGGCGCTGGATTCTCAGCGTGCTGGCCGCTGCCGTGCCAGTGGCGGTGGCCATGTGGTTCTTCTTTATGCACGACTACCAGAAGCAGCGGATCCTGACGTTCCTCGACCCCGAAAGCGACCCGCTGGGTACCGGTTGGAACATCATCCAGTCCAAGGCCGCCATCGGCTCCGGCGGCGTGTTCGGCAAGGGCTGGCTGCTGGGGACCCAATCGCACCTGGACTTTTTGCCCGAAAGCCACACCGACTTCATTATCGCGGTGATGGGCGAAGAGTTCGGCCTGGTAGGCATCTGCGCGCTGCTGCTGATCTATTTGCTGTTGATCGGGCGCGGGCTGGTGATTACCGCGCAGGCGCAGACGCTGTTCGGCAAGTTGCTGGCCGGCAGTCTGACCATGACGTTTTTTGTTTACGTTTTCGTCAACATCGGTATGGTCAGTGGCCTGTTGCCGGTGGTTGGGGTGCCGTTGCCATTCATTAGCTACGGCGGAACTTCGCTGGTGACATTGCTGTCAGCGTTTGGGGTTTTGATGTCGATTCATACGCATCGCAAATGGATCGCTCAGGTTTGAATAAGGTGAAGATGTCAATGCAAGTAATGCGCGGCTGGGCTACTCGGCATGCGTCCTGGATGGGCCTGATTGGGCTGCTGGGCGCAACGCAGGAGGTGCAGGCCGGTGACTACGATGGCTCACCCCAGGTCGCCGAATTCGTCGGTGAGATGACCCGCGACTACGGTTTCGCCGGTGAACAGCTGATGGGCGTGTTCCGCGAAGCGCGCAAAAAGCAGGCGATCCTCGACGCCATCTCGCGCCCCGCCGAGCGGGTCAAGCAGTGGAAGGAATATCGCCCGATGTTCCTCACCGACGCCCGCGTGGCCCGGGGCGTGGACTTCTGGCGCCAGCACGAGGCGGTACTGGCCCGCGCCGAGCAGGAATATGGCGTGCCGGCTCAGGTCATCGTCGCGATCATCGGCATTGAAACCTTTTACGGGCGCAACACCGGCAGTTACCGGGTGATCGACGCGTTGTCGACCCTGGGCTTCGATTACCCGCCGCGTGCCGAGTTCTTCCGCAAGGAGCTGCGCGAATTCCTGCTGCTGGCCCGCGAAGAACAGGTCGACCCCATGACCCTCAAGGGCTCGTACGCCGGGGCGATGGGCTTGCCGCAGTTCATGCCGAGCAGTTTTCGCGCCTACGCGGTGGATTTCGACGGCGACGGGCATATCAATATCTGGAGCAACCCCGACGACGCCATCGGCAGCGTGGCCAGCTACTTCAAGCGCCACGGCTGGGTCGGCGGAGAACCTGTGGTTGTGCGCGCCGATGTGACGGGCGAGCGTGCCGATGAAGGCCTGACCCAGGGTATCGACCCGGTGAAGACCGTCGGGGAGTTGCGAGCGCTGGGCTGGTCGAGTCAGAATGCGCCACGCGATGATATGCCGGTGACGGCGTTCCGCCTCGAAGGTGAAAAGGGCCCGGAATACTGGATGGGCCTGAAGAATTTCTACGCAATCACGCGTTATAACCGCAGTGTGATGTACGCCATGGCCGTGCATCAGCTGTCAGACGAGCTGGTTCAAGCACGGGGCAACAAGTAATGCGGGTATCGCCGTTCAAAAAACCGCTCAAGCTGGTGGCGTTTGCCGCGTTGTCCCTGCTGATCGCCAGTTGCTCCACGACGCCGAATCGAGCGCCGGCCAAGAAGGCCGGCGGTGCGGTGGTTCGCGCCCAGCCGGGCCTGGACATCAACCGTGCGCACAAGGACGGCGCGCCGTGGTGGGACGTGGATGTGTCCAAGATCCCGGATGCCACGCCAACCCTGCACTCCGGCCCCTACAAGGCCAACCCCTATACGGTGCTGGGCAAGAATTACTTCCCGCTGCAGGAATCCAGGACCTACGTGCAGTCGGGCACGGCGTCCTGGTACGGCACCAAGTTCCACGGCCAGAACACCGCCAACGGCGAAGTGTATGACCTGTACGGCATGAGTGCGGCGCACAAGACCCTGCCGCTGCCCAGCTATGTGCGCGTGACCAACCTGGACAACAACCGCACCGTGATTCTACGGGTCAACGACCGTGGGCCGTTCTATTCGGACCGGATCATCGACCTCTCCTATGCCGCTGCGAAGAAACTCGGTTACGCCGAAATCGGTACCGCGCGGGTGAAAGTCGAAGGCATCGACCCGGCGCAGTACTGGGCCCAGCGTGGCAAGCCGGCGCCGTTGATGCTCAACGAGCCGCAAACCCCGCAACCGCAAGTGACGGCGTCGACCGGCAAGATCGAACAATGGACACCGCCGCCGGCGCAGCATGCTCCGGATACGGTGGTCGTGCCCCATGCGGCGCCCGGTGCCTCCAAGGTGGGCGGGCAGTACCTGCAGGTGGGCGCTTTCGCCAACCCGGATGCGGCAGAACTGTTAAGGTCCAAGCTCAGCGGCATGGTCAGCGCGCCAGTGTTCATCAGCTCCATCGTGCGTAACCAGCAGACCCTGCACCGAGTGCGCATGGGGCCGATCGGCTCGCCGAGCGAGGTTGCGCAAGTGCAGAACAGCGTACGCCTGGCTAACCTGGGGCAACCCAGCGTAGTGACCGCGGAATAAGGCAATACCGGATTGACGGTCCAGGTGCGTGCGCGTGCCCGGGCCCTGGTTGTTGGCTCGTTGAACAATAAAACCCAGGGGCAAGGGGTGAGCGGGCAACCGAACACGTGACAGTCTGGAAGCGGGCTGTCTGAATAGTTTTGCCCGCGAGGGCAAGTTTCCATAAGCAATTTCGAGAGACGGATGAACATCACCACCTTAGCCAAACGTACGTGCCTGCTTATCTCGCTGATCATCACCCCGGCCGCCTGGGCGGTTGAGATGGTGCCGGCTTCCCCGCAACTGGCCGCCAAGGCCTGGGTCCTCATGGATGCCGCCAGTGGCAACGTGCTGGTCGAAAGCGGTGGTGACATGCGCTTGCCGCCTGCCAGCCTGACCAAGCTGATGACCGCCTACATCGCGACCCTGGAAATCCGTCGCGGCCAGATCGGCGAGAACGATCCGGTAACCGTCAGCGAAAACGCCTGGCGCACCGGTGGTTCGCGGATGTTCATCAAAGTCGGCTCGCAAGTCACGGTCAGCGACCTGCTGCACGGCATCATCATCCAGTCCGGCAACGACGCCAGCGTGGCCCTGGCCGAACACATCGCCGGCAGCGAAGATGCGTTCGCCGACATGATGAACAAGACGGCCGGCGACCTGGGCATGACCAACAGCCACTTCATGAACCCGACCGGCCTGCCGAACCCGGAGCATTATTCGTCGGCTCACGACATGGCGATCCTGGCCCGCGCGATCATCCGTGTCGACCCGGTGCACTACGCCATCTACTCCCAGAAGGAATTTTTCTGGAACAACATCAAGCAGCCTAACCGCAACCTGTTGCTGTGGCGCGACAAGACCGTCGACGGCCTGAAAACCGGCCACACCGACGAAGCCGGCTACTGCATGGTGTCGTCCGCCGTACGTGATGGCCAGCGCCTGATCGCCGTGGTCTTCGGCACCAACAGCGAGCAGGCCCGTGCGGCCGAGACGCAAAAACTGCTGACCTACGGCTTCCGCTTCTTCGAAACCCAGACCTTCTACCAGAAGGGCACCGAGCTTGCGACCGCGCCGGTCTGGAAGGGCGCGACCTCCCAGGTCAAGGCCGGCCTGGCCGATGACCTGACCCTGACCATGCCTAAAGGCCAGCTGAAAAAGCTCGCCGCCAGCATGACCCTGAACCCGCAACTGGTTGCGCCAATCGCCAAGGGTGATGTGATCGGCAAGGTTGAAGTCAAGCTCGAAGACAAGGTGGTGCACAGCGCCGACCTGATCGCACTGGACGCCGTCGACGAAGGTGGTATCTTCCGCCGCGTGTGGGATAGCATCCGTCTATTCTTCTACGGCTTGTTCAACTGATTGTGTGCACCTGCAAAGCCCCGCGTTGATCCGACGCGGGGCTTTGCCGTCGCCACGGCTTACCGCTTACGAGGCCGTTCTGCCATGACCGATAAAGAAGTAAAGGCGCCAAAGATCGAATTCCCGGTGACGGATTACCCCATCAAGGTGATCAGCGATACCGGCGTAGGTCGCAAAGACACGATTCTCGAAATTGTGCGCAAACACGCGACCATCAACGACAACCGCGTGGACGAGCGTTCCAGCTCCACGGGTAAATACACGACGATCCAGTTGCACATCGTTGCGACGGATCAGGACCAGCTCTACAACATCAACAGCGAACTGCGGGCCACCGGCTTCGTGCACATGGTGCTGTGATGTCGCACGTCCTGGGCTTTCGCGAGCTCGGCCGGATGGACTACGAGCCCGTCTGGCATGCCATGCAGCGCTTCACCAACGAGCGCGGCACCTCGGCACCGGATGAAGTCTGGCTGGTCGAGCACCCGCCGGTATTCACCCAGGGCCAGGCCGGCAAGGCCGAGCATCTGCTGCTGCCGGGTGATATTGCGGTGGTGCAGGTCGACCGAGGGGGGCAAGTGACTTACCATGGGCCTGGCCAACTGGTCGCGTATCTGTTGCTGGATGTGCGCAAGCTGGGCTTTGGCGTGCGTGATCTGGTCAGCCGCATGGAGGCTTGCCTGATCGAGCTGCTGGCCAGTTACGGCGTGACCGCCGCGGCCAAGCCCGATGCACCGGGTGTGTATGTGGAGGGCGCGAAAATCGCTTCCCTCGGGCTGCGCATTCGGCACGGTTGTTCCTTTCATGGCCTGGCCCTGAATGTGGACATGGACCTGGCCCCGTTCCAGCGGATCAACCCGTGCGGTTATGCGGGTCTTGCGATGACCCAGTTGAGCGACCATGCAACACCCATAGAATTTGCCGAGGTAAGTGCCCGGCTGCGCGCGCAGCTCGTCAAACACCTCGACTATGCTGAGCAGACGACCCTGACGGGCGGAATCGATTGATATGACTACTGATGTTGTGCAAACCATGATCCCGACGCTGGACATCACCGAGCGTCCAGCCCCGGCCCCGCGTGCCAAGGTGGAAGCCGGCGTCAAGCTGCGCGGCGCCGAGAAGGTTGCACGCATCCCGGTGAAGATCATTCCGACCACCGAGCTGCCGAAAAAGCCTGACTGGATTCGCGTGCGTATCCCGGTCTCGCCGGAAGTCGACCGTATCAAGGCGCTGCTGCGCAAACACAAGCTGCACAGCGTGTGCGAAGAAGCGTCCTGCCCGAACCTGGGTGAGTGCTTCTCCGGCGGTACCGCCACCTTCATGATCATGGGCGACATCTGCACCCGTCGTTGCCCGTTCTGCGACGTGGGCCACGGCCGGCCGAAGCCGCTGGACGTCAACGAGCCGCAAAGCCTGGCCATCGCCATCGCCGACCTGAAACTCAAATACGTAGTGATCACCTCGGTGGACCGTGACGACTTGCGTGACGGCGGTGCCCAGCACTTTGCCGACTGCATTCGCGAAATCCGCAAACTGTCCCCCAACGTGATGCTCGAAACCCTGGTGCCCGACTACCGTGGGCGCATGGACGTGGCGCTGGAAATCACCGCCGCCGAGCCGCCGGATGTGTTCAACCACAACCTGGAAACCGTGCCGCGCCTGTACAAGGCCGCGCGTCCGGGTTCGGATTACCAGTGGTCGCTGACCTTGCTGCAGAAATTCAAGCAAATGATGCCGCACATTCCGACCAAGTCCGGCCTTATGCTGGGCCTGGGCGAAACCGACGAAGAAGTCATCGAAGTCATGAAGCGCATGCGCGAGCATGACATCGACATGCTGACCCTGGGCCAATACCTGCAACCGTCCCGCAGTCACTTGCCGGTGCAGCGTTTCGTGCACCCGGACACCTTCGCCTGGTTCGCCGAGGAAGGTTACAAGATGGGCTTCAAGAACGTCGCCTCGGGCCCGCTGGTACGGTCTTCGTACCACGCCGATGAACAGGCCAAGCTGGTCAAGGCGAGCCTGGTTTCCTGATAAAGAGTTTCTTAATAAAGAGTTGCTAATAGAGATCTGCCCGCCACCGCAGATCCAATGTGGGAGGGGGCTTGCCCCCGATGGCGGCGTGACAGCCAATACTCAAGGGACTGACACACCGCAATCGGGGGCAAGCCCCCTCCCACATTCGTTCCGTATTAATCAGGGAGACCATGGATGACTGCCCCCGTACCCGCCTTGCGCCTCGAAGGCACCATCGGCCTGATCGCCCCGGCCGGCCCTGCTGCACTGGACGTCGAAAAAGCCGGGCAATGGATGCGCACCCGTGGCTATGAGCTGCGGATTTTCCCCGGTGTGTATGAACACGACGGCTACCTGGCCGGCAGCGATCAAGTGCGCCTGCGCGACCTTCACGCCGCCTTCGCCGACCCGGAAATCGATGCCATCTTCTGCCTGCGCGGCGGCTACGGTACGCCACGTCTGCTCGACGCGCTGGACTTCGATCTGCTGCGCGCCAACCCCAAGCCCTTCGTCGGCTACAGCGACATCACCGCCTTGCACCTGGCGATCAACCGCTACGCCGGCTTCGTCACCTTCCACGGGCCGATGCTCAATGCAGACTTGCTCGGCGGCAAGCAACCACCTACCGAGTCATCGCTGTTCAGCCTGTTGCGTGGCCAGTTGGGCGCCGGCAGTGTGCTCACGCACCCGGTGGCCTACCCCTTGACCACGATCGAGCCAGGCATCGCCTGCGGGCGCTTGCTGGGCGGTAACTTGTCGATGATCGCGGCGGTGATGGGCACCGCTTATGAAATTGACGCTGAAGGCATCATCCTGTTTATCGAGGACGTCAACGAGCCGCTCTATCGCATCGACCGCTTGCTGACGCACCTGCGCCTGGCGGGCAAACTCGACCAGGTTGCGGGGGTATTGATGGGGGATGTGTCGGGTGTGGATAACGGGGCGCTGGAGCGGCTGTTGAAACAGACCTTCGAACCGCTGTGCATTCCGGTGCTGGCTGGCTGGCGCAGTGGGCATTGCGATCCGAACCTGACGCTGCCGATGGGCGCGTTGGTGCGGTTGGATGCGGGGGAACAGCGGGTGGTGCTGGAGCAGGACGTAGTCTGTAAATAGTGGTCGCCTGCCAGATCCTATCGGGGGCAAGCCCCCTCCCACAATTGGACCCTGTACACCCTTTGGAATGCAGTCAAATGTGGGAGGGGGCTTGCCCCCGATGGCGGTAGTTGCCTTAAGCCAATCTATCGGCTTTGCAGCGCCTCCAGCAACTTCACCGTCGGATACCCATCCGCCGGCCAGCCCAGTGCCTGCTGCGCTGCCCGAATCGCCTTGCGCGTGTTGGCGCCGATGATTCCGTCAGCGTTGCCCGCGTCATAACCTTTGGCGCTGAGCGCCGTCTGCAGGTCGATACGCTGCGAGCGGCTCAGGGGCAGCTCATCCTTTGGCCAGCTCCCGCGAATCACCCCACCGCCACCAAAGCGCTCCGAGAGCAGGCCAACGGCCAGTGCATAGGACGACGAATTGTTGTACTTGAGGATCGCACGGAAGTTATCCAGCACCAGGAACGCCGGGCCACGGTAGCCGGCCGGCAGCAGCAGGGCGGCGGACAGTTGCTCGACGTTGGCCGGCAGGCTCGCGCCGGGCGGCAGTTGGATACCCAGTTTCAGCCATTCGGCGACGGTCTTGCGAATGCCGCCATCGGCCAGGGAATAGTCGAAGCCCGATGGCAATTGCTGCACCTCAACGCCCCACGGCTGGCCTTTCTGCCAACCGGAGCTTTGCAGGTAATGGGCGGTGGAGGCGAGGGCGTCACCCGGGCTGTTCCAGATATCGCGGCGACCGTCACCGTCAAAATCCACCGCGTGGGTGTTGTAGGTGGTGGGGATGAATTGGGTCTGGCCCATCGCGCCGGCCCAGGAGCCTTTCATCTGGTCGGCCGGGATATCGCCGTGCTGGATGATCTGCAGCGCCGCCAGCAGTTGTGCCTGGGCAAACGCCGGGCGGCGGCCTTCATAGGCCAGGGTCGCGAGGGAGCGGATCACTGAGTTATTGCCCTGGAACTGGCCGAAGTTGCTTTCCATGCCCCACACCGAGACCAGTGCCTGGCGATCAACGCCGTAACGCTCCTCGATGCGCTGCAGGATATCGGCGTACTTGACCAGCAACGCCTGGCCGTTGCGCACGCGCAGCGGCGACAGCGCACCATCAATGTATTCCCACACCGGACGGGAAAACTCCGGCTGGCTGCGGTCGGCGCGAATCACGGCCATGTCCGGGCTGACGCCGGCGAAGGCGTTATCGAAGACTTCGGCGCTGATCCCGGCTTGCAGGGCCTGTGCACGGAACCCGGCCTGCCATTCGGCGAAGGTCTGGGTCGGTTGGATGTCCAGGTTATCCACTGCCAACGGCGCCACGACGGCAGGCGCGATGGCGGGTGCGGTCTTGAGCGGGGGCAGGGGTTGAGCGTCCGCGGCGGTGGGTTTTTCCGCGCAGGCGACAAGCAGAATGAGGCTGGAGGCAGCAATCAACTGGCGAAGGTGCCAGCGACGGGAAAGACTAGAGGGCATGCACAGGTCCAGGGGGTTACAAATCAAGTGCAGACCTTATCATGCCAGAGGGGCGCTTGCCTTCAGGCAGCCAGAAAGTAAGAAGCCTCCCAGCTGTTAGACTGGAAGGCTTCGCGGCGGTAGCTGCCTTTGCCCTTGCCGGCGCGTTCCTGACGGCTGCGGAACAGTGGCTGGGCGATGATGGATTTGGCCTTGTTCGGGCCATGCTTGGATGGCTTTTTGCTCATGATGGATTCTCTCGCTTGGGTGTGGAATGGAGCGGAGCAAATCATCTGCCGAAGTGGCCCGGCTGTAAAGCCCGGCGACAACCCCTGTAGGAGCGAGCTTGCTCGCGAAAAACTCACAGGCGCCGCGTTCATTCAGGAAATACGCGTTATCGTTGACGTTTTTCGCGAGCAAGCTCGCTCCTACATTGGATTCAGGGTGTTTTTGGAAGCAGGGTTAATCGGCTGGCAGGGTGAGGCGCTGGCCGGCCATCAACAGCGACAAACGACTCAGGCTCATCCACGGCGAACCGGCCGCCTGGCCCTTGATCTGTGCGTCGATGCGCTGCGCTTCGAGCAGCAGTTGCGCCCAGCGTTGCGCCGAGTGCCGTTGCAGGGCCTTGCTCATCAGGGGCTTGCGCTTGTCCCACACCGGCGGCCTGGCCTGGCTGAAGCATTTGTCCAGCGGAATGCCCTGGCTGTACTGCAAGGCAATGTTGGCCAGTACCCGCAGTTCCCGGGCCAGGGCCCAGAGAATCACCGGCGGCTCCACGCCCTCGCCACGCAGCCCTTCGAGCATGCGCAGGGCGTGAGCGGGTTCGCCGTTGAGGATCGCGTCCACCAGCCCGAATACATCAAAGCGCGCACTGTCAGCCACCGCGCCCTGCACGGTTTCGACAGTGATCTGCCCCTCTTCGGCCATCAGCTTGAGCTTTTCGATTTCCTGGGCGGCGGCAAGCAGGTTGCCTTCGACCCTGGCGGCGATCAGCTCGACGGCCTCTTGCGTGGCCGACAGCCCCGACTGTGACAGGCGTTGGCGAATCCACTGCGGCAGCTGGCTGCTGTCCACCGGCCAGATCTGAATGAACTGGGTCTGCGGGCCTTCCACCAGGGCCTTGCCCCATTTGGTCTTCTGCGCACTGCCATCCAGCTTGGGCAGGCTGATCAGCAACACCGTGTCTTCAGCAGGTCGCGAGCAATATTCGATCAACGCTGCCGCGCCTTTATCGCCCGGCTTGCCCGAAGGCAGGCGCAGTTCCAAAAGACGTTTTTCGGCAAACAACGACATGCTCGCGCCGGCTTGCAGCAACGTTCCCCAGTCGAAACTGGCGTCGGCACTGAACACCTGGCGCTCATCGAAACCTTGCTGGCGCGCCGACGAGCGAATGGCGTCGGCCGCTTCCTGGCACAGCAGTGGGTCATCGCCGCTGACGATATAGACAGGCGCGAGGCCACCTTGCAGGTGTTTGGCGAGTTGGGCGGGGGCAAGTTTCATAGGCAGGGCGAACGGGGCGCCAGGAGCGCCCCGTTTGGCTTACTCGACAGGGACTTCAACAGGCGACTGTTTCGGCGTGTTGTCTTCGTACTCTTGCGCCGCCTTCAGGGCATCGGCGTCAGCCTTGGCCTTGTTGTCGGCGATTTGCTGCAACTCGGCGAGTTTTTCCGGGTTGAGCAGTTGCAGGCGAGTCATCATGCGCTGAACCAGGTCACGACGCATTTCCTTGCGCGCCTGAAGGATCTCGGAGTCCGAACCCACCAGGTTGTTGCCGTCGTGGCTCACGACTTTCTGGACCTGGATCTTGTCGCCCATCAGCGGCAAGTTATCGCGGCCCTGTACTTCGAAGCTGACGGTGGTGGCCAACTCGATGTCGGAGGCGCGGCCGGCACTGGCGTAGCTGATGTTGCGCTGGGTTTCGCGCTCATCGACCAGGTTCAGCTTGTAGGTGGCGCCGCTATAGACGTGCACGCCGCTGTTTTCCAGGCTCTGGCGCAGTTGCGTCACGGTTTCGCCGTAGGCGTTACGTGCGCTGACGTCGAGTTCCTTGAGCGACAATTCATTGGTGCCGGTGCCGCGCAGCTGGAAGCCGCAAGCGCTCAACAGAACGGCCAGGCCCATTACCAGCAGATTGCGTTTGATCATGTTGTTGCTCCCCTTGAAACCAGGCGGGCCGTATCGAGGCCCTGAAGGTTTAGTTCGGCGCAGGGCTTGAGCCCTGCACCCGATCCGATTTAGCTGGCGACGATATTGACCAGTTTTCCAGGCACTACGATCACTTTGCGGATCGTCAGGCCTTCGGTAAAGCGCAGCACGTTCTCGTTGCAGCGTGCAGCCGCTTCGACTTCTTCACGGCTGGCGCTGGCCGGCATGTCGATCTGGCCGCGCAGTTTGCCATTGACCTGGATCACCAACTGCAGCGTGTCCTGTACCAGCGCGCTGTCATCCTGCACCGGCCAACGGGCATCGATGACGGCACCGCTGTGGCCCAGGCGGCTCCACAGTTCGTGGCTGATGTGCGGCGTGATCGGCGCCAGCAGCAGGGTAACCGTTTCCAGGCCTTCCTGGATCAATGCGCGATCCTGTTCCGTGGCCTGCGGGGCTTTTTCCAGCACGTTCATCAGCGTCATCACTTGGGCGATGGCGGTGTTGAACTTGTGGTTCTGCCCTACGTCCTGGCTGGCCTGGCGGATAGCCAGGTGGGTGCTGCGACGAATGGCTTTCTGTTCATCATTCAAGGACGCGACGTCCAGCTTGCCCGGCAAGCCCTGGCTGACGTGGGCATGGGCCAGGCGCCAGACGCGCTTGAGGAAGCGGTGCGAGCCTTCGACGCCGGAGTCGGACCATTCGGCGCTCATGTCGGGCGGCGAGGCGAACATCATGAACAGGCGGCAGGTGTCGGCGCCGAACTGATCGATCATCGATTGCGGATCGACGCCGTTGTTCTTCGACTTGGCCATCTTCTCGGTGCCGCCGATTTCCACCGGCAGGCCGTCGGATTTGAGCTTGGCGCTGATGACCTTGGCCTTGCTGTCACGCTCGAGCTCGACGTCCGCCGGGTTGAACCAGGTGTAGGCGCCATTGGCTTCGCGGCGGTAGTAGGTCTCGGCGATGACCATGCCCTGGGTCAGCAGGTTCTTGAACGGCTCGTCGGAGCTGACCAGGCCTTCGTCGCGCATCAGCTTGTGGAAGAAACGCGCGTAGAGCAGGTGCAGGATGGCGTGTTCGATACCGCCGATGTACTGATCTACCGGCAACCAGTGGTCGGCTGCGGATTTTTCCACCAGGCCACCTTCATAGTGCGGCGAGGCGTAGCGGGCGTAGTACCACGAGGACTCCACGAAGGTGTCCATGGTGTCGGTTTCACGCTTGGCAGGCTGGCCGCATTTGGGGCAGCTGCATTCGTAGAACTCGGGCATGCGCGCCAGTGGCGAACCGGCGCCGTCCGGTACGACGTCTTCGGGCAGGACCACCGGCAGTTGCTCTTCTGGTACCGGCACGTCGCCACAGCTTTCGCAGTGGATGATCGGGATCGGGCAGCCCCAGTAGCGTTGACGGCTGATGCCCCAGTCGCGCAGGCGGAACTGGGTGCGCGAGACGCCGAGATTTTTCTTGATCAGGGCAACTTCGATGGCGTCGAAAGCGCCCTGGAAGTCCAGGCCGTCGAACTCGCCGGAGTTGATCAGCTCGCCGTGCTCGCCATAGGCGTCCTGCCACGGGGCCGGGCTGGTGTCGCCCGCGCTGGTGCGCACCACCGACTTGATCGGCAGGTCGTACTTGGTGGCGAATTCGAAGTCGCGCTCGTCGTGAGCCGGGACTGCCATTACAGCGCCATCGCCGTAATGCATCAGCACATAGTTGGCGACCCAGACCGGCAACTTCTCGCCCGTCAGCGGGTGTTCGACGAACAGCCCGGTCGGCAGGCCTTTTTTCTCCTGGGTGGCGACGTCGGCTTCGGCCACGCTGCCGCCCTTGCATTCGGCGATGAACGCCTGCAGCTCAGGGTTGTTCTGTGCGGCCTGGGTGGCCAACGGGTGTTCGGCGGCCACGGCGACATAGGTCGCGCCCATCAGGGTGTCCGGACGGGTGGTGAAGACTTTGAGTGCGCCCGATTCGCCGATCGAGTCGACGTTGTACGGGAACTGCACTTCCATGCCCTTGGATTTGCCGATCCAGTTGCGCTGCATGGTCTTGACCTGTTCAGGCCAGCCCGGCAAATCGTCGAGGCTCGACAAGAGTTCATCCGCGTAGGCGGTGATCTTGAAGTAGTACATCGGGATTTCGCGTTTTTCGATCAGCGCGCCGGAACGCCAGCCGCGGCCGTCGATCACCTGTTCGTTGGCCAGTACGGTCTGGTCAATCGGATCCCAGTTCACGGTGCCGCTTTTTTTGTAGATCACGCCTTTTTCGAACAGGCGCGTGAACAGCCATTGTTCCCAGCGGTAGTAATCCGGCTTGCAGGTGGTCACTTCGCGGGACCAGTCCACCGCCAGGCCCAGGCTGCGCAGCTGGGTCTTCATGTAGGCGATGTTTTCGTAGGTCCACTTGGCGGGCGCCACGTTGTTTTTCATCGCGGCGTTTTCCGCCGGCATGCCGAAAGCGTCCCAACCCATGGGTTGCAGGACGTTCTTGCCGAGCATGCGCTGGTAGCGGGAAATCACGTCGCCGATGGTGTAGTTACGCACGTGCCCCATGTGTAGCTTGCCGCTGGGGTAAGGGAACATCGATAGGCAATAGAACGTCTCCTTGCCTGGCTGTTCGCTGACTTCAAAGGACTTTTGCTCGTCCCAGAAGGTTTGTGCGGCATTTTCTATTTCACGGGGCTGATATTGTTCGTGCATGGCTACTTTTGAACTGGATAGGGGTGGCCTAATCCTCTTCGGTGCAACGTTCAGGTTGATCGACACCGGAAAGCGGCGCGTCCGTGCCCAAACCCTGCGGGAAGTGGAGTTACAGGAAGCGCCGTAGCATACATGACCCCACTCTATCGAGGGAAACCCTGATTGCGCAGGCCAGGCCGTCTGTCGCGGCACCGGGCAGGTGCAGCCACGGGGGCTACGCTGTTTATTGGGGAGCAAGTATTTCTTCAATGAGGTGAGGGGATGGCTGAATCGCAGCGAACTTTGACGAAACCGCAGTTATACGAAGGACTGATCGACCGTTTGGGTCGGGCATTGGATGCCGCAAGAACCGCAGGCCGATTGTGTGATGAACGGCCTCTGGAACTGGAGTTGCGAGGCTTGAGCCAGGCAGAGCTTGAACTGATCAAGCGCTATCTGGAATTGCACCACCAGCGCGCCGCTCATGGGCCGGCATCCCCGCCGGTCCCCGAGTCGCCTCGTTCGGCCAAGGTAGTGTGGCTGAAGGATCTGGCGGCCGGTCGCAGCCCGGAAAATGTCCGGTCGATACGGTGCAAGTGACCCCGCGTTATCCGTTGATGTTTACAAAATATGCTCGTAAGGATTGTTGCTGAACCCCGATGCATCTAGGCTTCGGGCATCTTTGGAGATGCCCGATGCCTTTTCGTTATTTCATTAAACAATTGTTGTTGCCGCCCGGTATTTTCCTGCTGTTGCTGGCGCTTGCCTGGTGGTTTCGCCGCAGTCGTCCGCGCCTGGCCGGGTGTTGCTTTGCCTTGGGATTGGGCGGGATGTGGTTGATCAGCCTGCCGGTGATGGTGCAGTGGGGCGCACGCGCCCTGGAGACAGCACCGCCTCTGGCCCGCGAGGACTGGGCAAACCTGGCCCAGCGCGCCGACGCGATTGTGGTGCTGGGCTCCGGTCGTGAGCGCGGCGACATTGCGTGGGGCTCCGACCAGCCCACCGGCATCGGTTTGGAGCGTGAACGTTATGCGGCGCGTCTGGCCAAGGCGTCCGGTTTGCCGGTGTTGACCAGCGGCGGCCTGCACTACGGCACGCCGCCCAGCGAGGCAGAACTGATGGCGGTGTCGATGCAGGATGACTTCGGCGTCACGGTACGCTGGAAGGAAGAGCGCAGCCGCACCACTTGGGAAAATGCGCAGATGAGCGCCGAGATACTGTTGCCCCAAGGCATCAAGCGCGTGGTGGTGGTGACCCAGGCCTGGCACATGCCGCGTTCGGTGTGGAGTTTTGAGAAGGCCGGCTTCACTGTGGTGCCCGGGCCAGTGGGGTTTCTGGGCGTGGATCACGGTCGGCCGCTCGGCGGGTGGATGCCGGAGGTCAAGTCGGTGTGGCAGAGCGGGCAGTTGATCAATGAGGCGGTGGGGCAGGTGGGGTATAGGTTATTCTACAGGTAACACCGCAGGACAAATGTGGGAGGGGGCTTGCCCCCGATGGCAGAGTGTCAGTCAGTACATCTGATACTGACACACTGCAATCGGGGGCAAGCCCCCTCCCACATTGTTTTGTGTTTGCTCAATCAGACGGTTTTAGCCATCCGAGCAGCCAGCAGTGCCCAGCCGAACAGCATCAGGCACACGATGATCAGCGGCCACGAGCGCCATTGCAGGTACGGCGTCAGGTTGTGCATCGGCACCACGTCGCCATAGAGAATGCCGCGCTCGAACTGCGGGATCTGCGCGGTGATCTGCCCAAAGGGGTTGATCAGGCCGGTCACGCCGTTGTTGGTGGCGCGGATCATCCAGCGTCCGGCTTCAAGTGCACGCATCTGCGCCATCTGCAGATGCTGCAGCGGGCCGATCGAGCGGCCGAACCAGGTGTCGTTGCTGATCGTCAGCAGCAGGTCGCTCTGGGCCGACAGGCCGGCGGCGAACTCCGGGTACACCACTTCATAACAGATGAACGGCGCAATCTGATAACCCTTGGCCTGGAGCATGGGCTGGTCGGAAGGGCCGCGGGCGAAGTCCGACATCGGCAAATCGAAGAAGGCGATCAGCCCGCGCAGCATATCCTGCAGCGGCACGTACTCACCGAACGGCACCAGCTTCTGCTTGAGGTAGGTGCCTTCACCTTCGCCGACCACGGTGATGCCATTGAAGTAGCGCTTCTCGTGGCGCACTTCCTCGCGAATCGGTACGCCGGTGATCAGTGCAGTATTACGCTCGGCGGCGAACTTGCCCATCATGCCCAGGTAACCTTCGACCGACTCCTTGAGTACCGGTACGGCGGTTTCCGGCCACACCAGCAGGTCGACGCGTTTGGAACTCAAACTCATGTCGCGGTACAGCGCCAGTTGCGCGTTGAGCTGCTCGGGGTCCCACTTCATGCTTTGTTCGACGTTGCCCTGGATCGCGGCCACGCTCAGGGGCGGGCCGGAGGGCGAGGTCCAGGCATGATGCTTGAGCGCCAGGCCGATGGCCCACGGTGCGACGAGCAGCACCAGGCCGGCCGCGATAAAGCTGTTGCGCCGGCTCGCCAGCAGGCGCGGCAGGTTGCACAGCAGGGCGGCGGTCAACGCCAGCGCGAACGAAATCAGCCACATCCCGCCCAAGGGCGCGAGGCCGGTCAGCGGGCCGTCGAGTTGACTGTAGCCCGAATACAGCCACGGAAAACCGGTGAGGAACCAGCCGCGAAAAGCTTCCTGGCCGACCCACAATGCCGCGAACGTCAGCGCATCGGCCAATGGCGCTTCATTGCGGCGCAGCCAGCGCGCCCACAGCCAGGCGGGCAGGGCGAAGAACCAGGCGATGGCGGCGGTGAACAGCAGCATCAGGAACCCCGCCAGCAGCACCGAAGCGCCGCCGAAGTGGTGGATGCTGTAGTAGATCCAGCTGGTGCCGGCGCCAAACAGGCCGAAACCGAAACACCAGCCGCGGCCCAGGGCCTGGCGGGGTGTGAGCTCGCGCAGGCCGATATAGAACAGACCGGCCGCCACCAGCGCCAGCGGCCAGATATCGAACGGCGCCAGCGCCAGGGTAGTGATGGCGCCGGCCACCACGGCCAGCAGGTTACCGGGCCAGCCGGGGGCAATCAGACGGCGCATTTCAGTCCTTAACCCTCAACGGGCGATAGGGGTCAAACGGATCAGGTGGATACGACGGCTGTCCGCGTTGAGGATGCGGAACCGATACGCGCCGATCTCGGTGGTTTCGTTACGCTTGGGCAGGTGCCCGAATGCACTCATCACCAGGCCGCCGACGGTGTCGAATTCATCGTCGGAAAACTCGCTGTCGAAGAACTCGTTGAAGTTCTCGATGGGCGTCAAGGCCTTGATCAGGAAGTCACCGCTGGGCAGTGGCTTGATGTAGCTGTCTTCTTCGACGTCGTGCTCGTCTTCGATGTCGCCGACGATCTGCTCCAGTACGTCTTCGATGGTCACCAGGCCAGCCACGCCGCCGTATTCGTCGATCACAATGGCCATGTGATTGTGGTTGGCGCGAAATTCACGCAGCAGCACGTTCAGGCGCTTGGATTCAGGCACGAAGGTGGCCGGGCGCAGCAGGTCCTTGATGTTGAAGTTGTCGCCGTTTTCCTTGAGGATCAGCGGCAACAGGTCCTTTGCCAGCAGGACGCCCATGACGTCGTCATGGCTTTCGCCGATCACCGGGTAGCGCGAGTGCGCCGAGTCGATCACGGCCGGGAGGAATTCCCGTGGGGTCTGGGTCGCCTTGATGCTGATCATCTGCGAGCGCGGCACCATGATGTCGCGTACTTGCAGGTCGGCCACCTGGATGGCGCCTTCGACAATGGCCAGCGCTTCGCTGTCCAGCAACTTGTTCTGGTGGGCCTCGCGCAGCAGCTCCAGCAGCTCCTGGCGGTTTTTCGGCTCGTGGGCAAAAGCCTGGGTCAGTTTACCCAGCCATGACTTTTGCCCGTTGCTCGATCGGTCTTCGCTCATAGCGATTACTCTAAATCCTTTGATATGACAGTTGAGTGTTGATCAGTTTTCGTCGTCTGCGTAGGGGTCGCGATGCCCCAATTCAGCAAGCAACGTTCGTTCCAGTGCTTCCATTTCCTCGGCTTCGTCATCGTCTATATGGTCGTAACCCAAGAGATGCAAGCAGCCGTGGATGACTAGATGGGCCCAGTGGGCCTCAAGTTCCTTGCCTTGTTCGCGCGCTTCGCGTTCCACCACTTCCACGCAGATCACCAGATCGCCCAGCAGCGGGATATCCAGTAATTCGTCGGGTACGTCGGCGGGGAAGGACAACACGTTGGTCGCGTAGTCTTTCTGGCGCCAGGTGTGGTTCAGCTCGCGGCCTTCGGGCTCATCCACCAGACGAATGGTCAGTTCCGAGTCGGCAGTGCGCTGGCGCAGGGCCAGGGCGCACCACTGACGAAACTGTGCTTCGCCGGGGGCGGGCGCCTCGGTGGCCCGCTGCAGGTCAAGCTCAAGCATCGCGGCGCGTGTCCTGGGCCGGTGCGTCGTCCTTGTGGTCGAAACGCTCATAGGCTTCTACGATGCGTTGCACCAGCGGGTGACGGACCACGTCCTTGGGCATGAAGTGCGTGAAGCTGATACCCGGTACGTCCTTGAGCACCTCGATCACCTGCGCCAGCCCCGACTTTGTGCCTTTAGGCAGGTCGACCTGGGTGACGTCCCCGGTAATCACGGCCGTGGAGCCGAAACCGATACGGGTGAGGAACATCTTCATCTGCTCGACCGTGGTGTTCTGGCTTTCGTCGAGGATGATGAAGCTGTTGTTCAAGGTGCGACCGCGCATGTAGGCCAGCGGGGCGATTTCGATCACCTGGCGCTCGATCAGCTTGGCGACGTATTCAAAGCCGAGCATCTCGTACAGCGCGTCGTAGAGCGGGCGCAGGTACGGGTCGATCTTCTGGGCCAGGTCGCCGGGCAGGAAGCCGAGTTTTTCACCCGCTTCGACCGCCGGGCGCACCAGCAGGATGCGGCGAACCTGTTCGCGCTCCAGGGCATCCACCGCACAGGCCACGGCCAGGTAGGTCTTGCCGGTACCGGCGGGGCCGATGCCGAAGTTGATGTCGTTGCCGAGGATTTCCTTGACGTACTTCTGCTGATTCAAGCCGCGCGGGCGAATCATGCCTTTTTTGGTACGCAGGGCCACGCTGGCTTCGGCCACGGGGTTGTTGGCCAGGTCTTCCACGGCGGATTCCTGCAGGTACAGGTGCACCGTTTCCGGTGACAGCTCACTGCCCTTGGTTTCGCGGTAGAGGCGCCGCAGCAGGTTTTCCGCAGACGCGGTGTGTTGGGGTTCACCAATAAGCTCGAACTGATTGCCGCGGTTGCGGATCTCGATGCTCAGGCGTTGTTCGATCAGGCGCAGGTGCTCGTCGAACTGTCCGCACAGGTTGGCGAAACGGCGAGCCTCAAACGGCTCGAGGAGAAAACGATGGGGTTCTACTGTAGGTGCGTTCAAGGTCGCTTTTAGCCGCCCTTTGGCTGTTGAGGTGAAACAGAGAATAACGCCAGTGGCGCGGGTACGAAAGCACTTACGTCATCGGAATGTTGCATGGATCCAATGTGGGAGGGGGCTTGCCCCCGATGGCGGAGTGTCAGCCGACACATTTGGTACTCAGACACCTCAATCGGGGGCAAGCCCCCTCCCACATTAGTTCTGCACTTGCCTTGGCAGCCGGGGGGGCGTCAGTTGATCAACGAACCGCGCAGCGAGTGCGGTTGCGCCGCATCGATGTGTACGTCGGCAAACTGGCCGATCAGGGTCGGGTTGTCGCAGCGGAAGTTGACGATGCGGTTGTTCTCGGTACGGCCCTGCAATTCGCCCGGGTCCTTCTTCGAGTAGTCGGTCACCAGGATGCGCTGGATCGAACCGACCATTTGTCGGCTGATCTCGAAACCCTGCTGATTCAGGCGATGTTGCAGCGCATTCAAGCGTTCTTTTTTCAACGCTTCCGGGGTTTCGTCCGGCAGGTCGGCCGCTGGGGTGCCCGGGCGCTGGCTGTAGACGAACGAGTAGGAGAAGTCGAAACCAACGTCCTCGATCAGCTTCATGGTCTGCTCGAAGTCTTTCTCGGTTTCGCCGGGGAAACCGACGATGAAGTCCGAGCTGATGCAGATGCCCGGCACTGCGGCGCGCAATTTACGCAGCTTGGATTTGTACTCCAGGGCCGTGTGGTTGCGTTTCATGGCCGACAGGATGCGGTCCGAGCCCGACTGCACCGGCAGGTGCAGGTGTTTGACCAGCTCCGGCACGTCGGCGTGGGCCTGGATCAGGCTGTCGGAAAACTCCAGCGGGTGCGACGTGGTGTAGCGGATGCGCTCGATGCCATCGACGGCGGCGACTACGCGGATCAACTCCGCCAGGTCAGCCAGGCGCCCATCGTCGGTCTGGCCGCGGTAACCGTTGACGTTCTGGCCCAGCAGGGTGACTTCACGCACGCCGTTTTCGGCCAGGTGGATGATTTCCGACAGCACATCGTCAAACGGCCGGCTGACTTCTTCGCCACGGGTGTAGGGCACTACACAGAAGGTGCAGTACTTGCTGCAGCCTTCCATCACCGACACATAGGCACTTGGCCCGTCGATGCGCGGCTCGGGCAAATGGTCGAATTTTTCGATTTCAGGGAACGACACGTCCACTTGCGGCAGCTTGGTGATGCGCGCGGCGTTGATCATTTCCGGCAGGCGGTGCAGGGTCTGCGGGCCGAAGACCACGTCGACATAGGGCGCGCGGTCGCGGATCGCGGCGCCTTCCTGGCTGGCCACGCAACCGCCGACGGCGATCACCATGTCCGGGTTGGCCAGCTTCAATTCGCGCCAGCGGCCCAGCTGCGAGTACACACGGTCCTGGGCCCGCTCGCGGATCGAGCAGGTATTGAGCAGGATCACGTCGGCATCTTCGGCGCGGGCGGTGACTTCCAGGGCCTGGTGTTCGCCCAGCAGATCGACCATGCGCGAGCTGTCGTACTCGTTCATCTGGCAACCGTGGGTTTCGATGTAAAGCTTCTTGGCCATGGGGATCGTCAACTGGTGGTAAAGAACCGCGCATTATAGGGGGCATGCCCATTGGTTCCTAGCGCTGTGCATCGGGTGCCATGCTATAGTTCGCGCCCTCTTTTATATCCGCGATGTGTTGCTCGCCCGCCATGACCAAACGTGAAGCTCCAATCTACAAGGTGATTTTCCTCAACCAGGGCCAGGTGTTCGAAATGTACGCCAAGCAGATCTATCAAAGTGATCTGTGGGGCTTCCTGGAGGTGGAAGAGTTCGTCTTTGGCGAGCGTACCCAATTGGTCGTCGACCCGGGCGAAGAAAAGCTCAAGGCCCAGTTCGAAGGCGTGGTGCGCAGCTTTGTGCCGATGCATTCGATCGTGCGCATCGATGAAGTCGAGCGCCTGGGTACGCCGAAGATCAGCGAGGCGCGGGGCGTGAGCAATGTCATGCCGTTCCCGATGCCGATGCCGGAGAAGTGACCCTCAATTAATTTGTAGGGCGTTTCCGAAATTGCCCTCTCGTGGATAGACTTTTTGCTTGAAAGATAGCAAGTTTCGCTTATTCGGAGAGGGCGCCATGAATCTATTGATAATAAGAAAATCTTCAAATAAACCTCGAAGTTTCCCCGTTTCAATTCCCTTGATTCACGCCATTCATTAGCACCGAGTTTTATCACGCCGTCATTAACGAACTTATTTGTTCGGGAGTAGCCCTGTGCGCGATCCTCGCTATGACATTCTGTTTGAGCCGGTACAAATAGGCCCGGTTCGCACCCGTAATCGCTTTTATCAAGTTCCCCACTGCAATGGCATGGGCCATGTGCACCCGTCGGCCATGGCTCGCATGCGCGGGATTAAGGCCGAGGGCGGCTGGGGGGTGGTGTGCACCGAAGAGTGTGAAATCAGCCCGCTGAGCGAGTTCTCGCCTTATATCGAGGCGCGCTTATGGGATGAACGCGACATCCCGGCGCTGGCGAAAATGTGTGAGGCGGTGCACCAGCACGGTTCGTTGGCCGGCGTCGAGCTGGCATTCAACGGTTACTCCGCGCCTAACCGCTACAGCCGCGAAATTCCCTGGGCGCCGTCCAATACGCCAGTGCGCAGTTATGACCCGGTGCAGGCCCGGGCCATGAGCCGTGCCGATATCCAGCAGTTGCGCGCCTTGCACCGGGCGGCGGCCCTGCGCGCACGGGATGCCGGCTTTGACATCATTTATGTGTATGCCGGGCACGACCTGAGCGTCCCGTTCCATTTCCTCACGCCGCGTAACAACCGGCGCACGGATGAGTACGGCGGAGTGCTGGAAAATCGCGTGCGACTGCTGCGCGAACTGATCGAGGACACCCGCGATGCAGTGGGCGACCGCTGTGCCGTGGCGGTCCGCCTGGCGGTGGATGAGCAGATGGCCGGCGGCCTCAGCCGCGAGGGCGAAGGGGCCGAGGTGTTCTCGATGCTGGCGGACCTGCCGGACCTGTGGGACATCAATGTCGCCGACTGGTCCAACGACAGCGTGACCGCGCGCTTTGCCGGCGAAGGCTACCAGGAGGCTTTCCTGTTGGGGCTCAAGGCGCTGACCCGCAAGCCGGTGGTCGGCGTCGGGCGCTTCACTTCGCCGGACACCATGGTGTCCCTGGTACGCCGTGGCGTGCTCGACCTGATCGGCGCCGCGCGCCCTTCGATTGCCGATCCGTTCCTGCCGAAGAAGATTGAAACAGGGCGCGCCGAGGAAATTCGCGAGTGTATCGGCTGCAATGTGTGCGTCAGCGGCGACCACACCAGTACGCCGTTGCGCTGCACGCAGAACCCGACCATGGGCGAGGAGTGGCGGCGTGGCTGGCATCCCGAGTCGGTCGAGCGTGCGCACCGGCCCGGCAGGGCGCTGGTGGTCGGCGCCGGGCCCGCAGGGCTTGAGTGCGCGCGGATACTCGGCACACGCGGGATGGACGTGGCGCTGGTCGACAGCCTGCGCAACCTGGGCGGACGGGTAGCGCTGGAAGCCCGGCTGCCTGGGTTGGCGAGTTGGGCGCGGGTCGTCGATTATCGACTGGACGCCTTGAGCCGCCTGCCCTCGGTGGAGATTTATCGGGAAAGTCAGCTGCAGGCCGAGGATGTGCTGGATTTCGCCGCCGAGCATGTCTTTATCGCCACCGGCTCACATTGGCGACGGGACGGCCTGGGGCGCGCCCTGCGCCAAGTATTACCGGGCCTTGAGTGCCTGCCAGTGCTGACGCCGGACGAGGTGCTGGCGGGGGCGCTGCCGGCTTCGCCGGTGCTGCTGTTCGATGATGACCACTACTACATGGGCAGCGTGCTGGCCGAGCACCTGGTGGCGCGAGGCGTGGAGGTGATCTTCGTCACCCCGGCGGCGGATGTGGCGGCCTGGACGCACAACACCCTCGAGCAGCATCGCATTCAGCGTCGTCTGATGGAGTTGAATGTCACCATCATCCCGTCCCATACGCTGGTCCGGGCGATGCCGGAGGGGGTGATGGCAGGGTGTGTCTACACCGAGCGCACCCGGTTCATCGGCGCCGCATCCCTGCTGCTGGTGACCTCCCGAGCGCCAGAACAGGCGCTGTATCAGGCATTGAATAACACCCCCGAACGGTTGCAGGCGGCGGGTATCGGCACGCTGGCGCTGGTCGGCGATTGCGTGGCGCCCGGCACGATTGCCGCAGCGGTGTATTCAGGGCATCGAAGCGCCCGCGAGTTCGACGCGCCGGCTGGGTCGTTAGTGGTTAAGCGAGAAATTCCATTTATTGAGGTGCAGTAAGTTCAGCTGTTTCATCTATAACGAGGAATACAATAATGAAAAAAATACTCCTGCTGTTAATTACCACGTTTTTATTCAATACATCGCTTCTGGCCAAAGACTATGAAGTGATTCGTTTTGCTGCCGATCCCAACTACGCGCCCTTTGCTTATAAAGACAGTACGGGAACGTTGACCGGCTTTGAAATTGATATCGGTCAAGCTATCTGCGCGCAGTTGAATGTGCGCTGCCAATGGGTTGAAAGTGACTTCGACGCAATGATCCCCAGCCTGAACGCCGGCAAGATTGACGCAATCCTGGCTTCAATGACCATCACGGCGGCGCGGCAAAAGGTTATCGATTTTTCCTCGGAAGTCTTTTCCAGCCCTACCGCCATGGTGTTCCGTCCTGGTACTGAGCTTTCCACAGGCACGGCTGTCGGCTATCTGCAGGGCAGTACCCAGGAAGTGTATGCCCTTAAGGTGCTCGCCGGCCAAGGCATCAAGGTGGTGGCTTACGCCGATCAGGAGCAGGTGTATGCCGACCTGCAGACAGGCCGTTTGCAGGCTTCGCTGCAAGATGCGCAGCAAGCGCAAAGCGGGTTCTTGCGTTCGCCCCAGGGCGCCGGGTTCGTGCTGGGGCCGATCATCGAGAGCGAGCTGATGCCGTCCAGGAGCGGCATTGGCATCGCCAAGGGCAACCAGGGGCTCAAGGCGCTGCTGGATAAGGCGCTGGCGGCCCTCCACGCCGATGGCACTTACGCCCGCCTGCAGGAGCAGTATTTTCCCGGCGTGAACATGTTCAGCGGTCAATAACCGCCCTCAAGGCCAACGAGGGCAAAACATGCTACCGACCTTCTCCCAATTCGTCGCGACCCTGGGCGCCTTTGCGCCGATGCTACTGCACGGCGTCTGGATCACCCTGCAACTGGCGCTGTTGTCGTTGCTGCTGGGGCTTGTCCTCGGCCTGCTCGGTGCCGGCGCCAAGCTGTCCGGGGTGCGCACGTGGCGTTTGTGCGCGCAGCTCTACACCACGTTGATACGCGGTGTGCCGGACCTGTTGCTGATGCTGTTGATTTTTTACGGGCTGCAAACCGGCTTGAGCCGTCTGACCGCCGGGTTGGGCTGGGCGTACATCGACATTGACCCTTTCAGCGCGGGCGTGCTGACGCTGGGGTTTATCTACGGCGCCTATTTCACCGAAACCTTTCGCGGCGCCTTGCTGGCTGTACCGCGCGGCCAGTTCCAGGCGGCCAAGGCCCTTGGGCTGACCTTCCGCCAGAGCTTCGTGCATGTGATCTTCCCGCAAATGATGCGGTTCGCCTTGCCGGGGTTGGGCAATAACTGGATGGTCCTGCTCAAGGCCACCGCGCTGGTGTCGATCATCGGCTTGGCGGACCTGGTAAAGGTCGCCCAGGTGGCGGGCAAAAGCAGCCAGCAGTTAATGGCCTTCCTGCTGCTGGCGGCGCTGGTGTACCTGCTGCTCAGCAGTGTTTCAAACCTGGTATTGGGTTGGCTGGAACGTCGTTACGCCGGTGGCGTGCAGGAGCCGTCGCGATGATGGAGCTCATCCAGGAGTACTGGCGACCGTTGATTTATTCCGACGGCTACCAGATCACCGGCCTGGCCATGACCCTGTGGCTGACCAGCGCGTCGTTAGGCCTGGGCCTGCTGCTGGCGTTGCCGTTGTCCATCGCCAGGACATCCGCCCGGCGCTGGCTGCGCTGGCCGGTGCAAGGCTATACCTACCTGTTTCGTGGCACGCCGCTGTATATCCAGTTGCTGATTTTCTACACCGGTATCTACAGCCTGGCCGCCGTTCGCGAACAGCCGTTGCTGGACGCGTTTTTCCGCGAAGCCCTCAACTGCACCCTGCTCGCATTCGCGCTGAATACCGCCGCCTACACCACAGAGATTCTGGCGGGCGCCATTCGCGCGATGCCTCGCGGGGAAATCGAGGCCGCGCGGTCGTTGGGTTTTGACGGTTGGAAACTGTACGTGCACCTGATCATGCCTTCGGCCCTGCGCCGATCATTGCCGTACTACAGCAATGAAGTGATTTTCATGCTGCATTCCACCACCCTGGCGTTCACGGCCACGGTGCCGGACATCCTCAAAGTGGCGCGGGATGCCAATGCCGCCACCTTTCTTACCTTCCAATCCTTCGGCCTGGCCGCCGTCCTTTACCTGAGCATTACGTTTGCCCTGGTCGGCCTGTTTCGCCTGGCTGAACGGCGTTGGCTAAGTTTTCTCGATGCGGGCCGATAGGGGGCGTCATGCACACTCAAAATCACAGGTTGTTGAGCGCTGTACCCGGCACGGCACGGCAGATCCATAGTTTTCATTACGGCCCGGCCGATGCGCCGGGCAAGGTGTATATCCAGGCGTCCCTGCATGCCGATGAACTGCCGGGGATGCTGGTGTGCTGGCATCTGAAACAGCGGCTGGCGCATCTGGACGCGGCCGGGGCGCTGCGCTGGGAGGTGGTGCTGGTGCCGGTGGCCAATCCGCTGGGGCTGGAACAGGTGTTGATGGACGTGCCGCAGGGGCGCTTCGATAACGACAGTCGAGAGAACTTCAATCGCTTCTTTATCGATGTCAGCCGGCAGGTCGCGGATCAGGTGCAGGACGCGCTGACCGCAGACCCTGCGCATAATCTGCAATTGATCCGTTCGACCCTGCGGCAAACCCTTGCCGACGAGGTGCCTGCGACGCAACTGCAGTCAATGCGCTTGATCCTGCAAGCGTTGGCGTGTGATGCCGATGTGGTGCTGGACCTGCACTGTGATTTCGAGGCGGTCCAGCATCTGTACCTGGCGCCGCACGCCTGGCCGCAGGTGGAGCCGCTGGCGCGGTACCTCGGTGCCCGAGCCTGCTTTATGAGCGAAGACGCGGGCGGGCACTCGTTCGACGATTGCTACACCCTGTTCTGGGCGCAGATGCAGGCGCGGTTCCCGGGACGATTGGCGCCGCCGGGATTTGCCGCGACCGTGGAGCTGCGCGGTGTGGCCGATGTAAATCATGGGCTGGCCCGCCAGGACTGTCAGGCATTGATCAACTACCTGACGCTGCGCGGCGCCATTGATGGCCAGGCGCCGCCACTGCCGGCGCTGCTTAACCCGCCCACACCCTTGGCCGGGGTTGAGCCGGTGGTGAGTCCGGTGGGAGGCTTGATCGTATTTGCCGCTCAGGTCGGCGACTACCTGAAAGCAGGACAGGCGCTGGCGCACATCATCGATCCGGTCACTGATCGCGTAACCCCGGTGGCGTGTGCGCGTGAAGGGCTGTTGTATGTGCGCTCAGTACGCCGAATGGCGAGCGCCGGTATGACCATCGCCCATGTGGCGGGGCCTGCGGCGTATCGGCAGGGCTATCTGTTATCGCCGTGATCAGGGCAGGGGGGAGAAGGGTGAGCGCCCATCGGCACTCTGCAGTTCCTGCAGGTAGTTGCGGAAGATCTGCCCCAGCACCTGGGTGGCCACTTCCAGTTCATCGCGCTGCATGTGCTCGGCGACTTCGTCGGCGGTGTCCAAGGCGTCTTCGGCGCCATTGACCGCCGCCATTTTCAGCACGATGTAGGCCTGGACGTTATTGGCCGGCACACCTTCGCCACGGAAGAACATGTTGCCGAGCTGGAATTGCGCCTGTGCATGGCCTTGCAGCGAAGCTTTTTCGAAGTAGCTCAACGCTTTGTTGAGATCGACGGCCGGGTTCTTACTGTCGTGGAAGTATTCGCCCAACTCGTATTGCGCTTGCGCATCCCCTTCGTCAGCCTGTTTCTGACACGCGCTCAGGGCTTCGGCCTGGGTGTCGGGCTGGGTATTAAGGGTGCAACGACCCATCGCTGGAATTAACAACGAGTTGCCGCCTGCTTGTGCATGCGCCAGCAGCGGCTGAAGGAGCAACAGGCAGCCCAGAACCAGGGTGCGGCCGGTGCGTTTCATGGGAATCGACTTACCTCTGACGGGGCGCGCGGACCCTCGGGGGGTCCAATAAGCGCGCATTATGAAATAAGCAGGCCTCTGCTTACAAAGTCTTTACTCGTTTTTCTGCTGCTTGGGCAAGTTATCTGCCGGATTGCAGGGCAATTCTCGAAAAAACCGGGAAATCTCTGTAGGCAAAGTAGCAAATCTGACGCCGACACGGGCGGCGTCAGATGATTGCCGTCACTTATTTCAGGGCCGCGAAGGCGCGCTCGGCAGCGTCCAGGGTCAGCTTCAGCTCGGCTTCGCCATGGGCGATCGACGTGAAGCCGGCTTCAAAGGCACTCGGTGCCAGGTACACGCCGCCTTCGAGCATCAGGTGGAAGAAACGCTTGAACAGGTCGGCATCGCTGCCCATCACGTCATCGAAGGTGACGATGTCGTCGGCACCGCTGAAGTACAGGCCAAACATGCCGCCGGCCTGGGTGGTGACGAACGGGATACCGGCGGCGTCGGCACGCACTTGCAGGCCGTCCAGCAGGCGGGTGGTGTAGTCGGTCAGCTCGGCATGGAAGCCCGGACGGCTGATCAGGCGCAGGGTGGTCAGGCCGGCCGCCATCGCCAGCGGGTTACCGGACAGCGTGCCGGCCTGGTACACCGGGCCCAGTGGAGCGATGTGCTGCATGATCTCGCGCTTGCCGCCGAAGCAGCCCACCGGCATGCCGCCGCCGATGATCTTGCCGAAGGTGCTCAGGTCCGGCGTGACGCCGTAGTGCGCCTGGGCGCCACCGAGGGCGACGCGGAAACCGGTCATCACTTCATCGAAAATCAGCACCACGCCGTGTTTGTCGCACTGCTCGCGCAGACCCTCGAGGAAACCCGGGGCCGGCGGGACGCAATTCATGTTGCCGGCGACCGGCTCGACAATGATGCAGGCCACCTCCTGACCGACGTCAGCGAGCATCTGCGCGACGGCGTCAATGTCGTTGAATGGCAGGGTCAGGGTGTGTTTGGCAAACGCCGCCGGCACGCCGGCCGAACTCGGTACGCCCTGGGTCAGGGCGCCGGAACCGGCTTTTACCAACAGGCTGTCGGAGTGGCCGTGGTAGCAACCTTCGAACTTGATGATGCTGTCGCGGCCGGTGAAACCACGGGCCAGGCGGATTGCGCTCATGGTGGCTTCGGTGCCGGAGCTGACCATGCGCACCATTTCCATCGACGGCACGATCGAGCAGACCAGGTCGGCCATCTCGGTTTCCATCGCGGTCGGAGCACCGTAGGACAAACCGTGTTGCAGTTGCTGGCGAACGGCGTCCAGCACGTCCGGATGGCTGTGACCGAGGATCATCGGGCCCCAGGAGCCGACGTAGTCGACGTAGCGCTTGTCATCTTCGTCGGTGACATAGGCGCCTTCGGCATGCTTGAAGAACAATGGCGTGCCGCCCACGCTCTTGAACGCACGCACGGGGGAGTTCACACCGCCGGGGATGTGTTTCTGGGCATTGGCAAACAGGGTTTCGGAACGGGACATGATGGAAGTCTCTCTGAAATCAAATCTTAAGAAGGGCGTTGAAAGCACGGGCACGGCGCGTGACTTCCTGGGTGCTGTCGGCGCCGAACAGGCCGTGCACCACGGCGAGCAGGTCTGCCCCGTGGGCCACCAGCGGTTCGGCGTTTTCCAGGGTGACGCCGCCGATCACGCAGATCGGCAGGTGCAGGCGTTTGCGCGCCTCGGCCAGCATGTCAACGGTGGCGGCCGGGGCGCCAGGTTTGGTCGTGGAATTGAAGAAGCGCCCGAAGGCGACGTAGCTGGCGCCTTCCCTGGCGGCCTGTTCGGCCAGTTCTATCTGGCTGTGGCAGGTGGCACCGATGATCGCCCTGGAGCCGAGCAGCGCCCGGGCCGGGGTCAGTGGGCCGTCGGTCTGCCCCAGATGCACGCCCACGCCCAGGCGCGCGGCCAGTTCGGCGTCATCGTTGATGATCAATTGGGTCGTGTAGCGCGAGCACAGTTCTCGCAGTTTCTCCGCTTCACGCAGGCGCCGCGCCTCGTCGCTGCTCTTGTCGCGGTACTGCAGCAATGTCACGCCGCCGTCCAGCGCCGCTTCGACGTAGGCGAGAAATTTGCCGGCCAACAGTTGGCTGTCGGTGATGGCGTAAAGGCCACGTAGTTTCATCGGGCAGGCCTCTCGGTATTAAGAGCAGAAATCCAGCGGCAGACGGCGAGGCACGAACTGGCCCTGGCCGAGTCGTTCGGCGTCACGCAGGGTGCGCCAGGTGTAGTCGAGCGCCGACTGCACGGCGCTCACCAACCCTTCGCCCTGGGCGATTCGCCCGGCAAGGGTGCTGGCCAGCGTGCACCCCGAGCCGTGATAGCTGCCGGGCAAGCGTTGGCACGTAAAGGTATGGCGGCTGCCGTCGCGGCTGTACAGGCGATTGTGCACTTGCTGCTCATCGCCGTGGCCGCCGGTGATCAGCAGGTGCTTGACGTAGGGCAACAGCTTCTCGGCGCATGCGTCGGCACTGCCGTCGGGCAGTTCGGCGAGGATGCGCGCCTCGGGCAGGTTGGGCGTGGCGATCAGTGCCAGGGGCAACAGTCGCTCGCGCATCGCATAGCCGACGTCATCCTTGCCCAGGCTGCCGCCGCCGCCGGCACGCAGCACCGGGTCGCACACCACCGGCAGGTGCGGGTGCGCCTGCAGCAGTTCGATCACGGTGTCGACCATGGCGGTAGACCCCAGCATGCCCAGCTTGACCGCCGCGACTTCGGAGTCGCCGAGCACGGCGTTGGCCTGGGCCAGCACCCACTCGCGGTCGAGCACACGAAAGTCACTGACATTGACGGTGTTCTGCACGGTCAGCGCGGTGACGGCCGTAGCGGCGTGGCAGCCCTGGGCGAGCAGGGCTTCGATATCGGCCTGCAAGCCGGCGCCACCACTGGGATCATGGCCGGAGAGACAGAGAACAACGGGGCGAGAGCTGTAGATATTCATGGTGCGCGAGCTTACCACCAAACGCTTTTTGCGTGGCCGTCCGGCGATAGCTGAATGTTGCCCTGCGCCGAGACGTTTCGGGCGGCTGACAATTGTCATCAAATGCGCTGAAAGCCACGTCCCAGGGCCGTCCGAAAATACTTCCAATGGTGTCTAATGGCCTTTACCGGCTATGCTAGAGTTCATTCAAACAACTTTCTGTATTGCCGGTGTACGTCTTCTCAAAAGGAATGGAGGAGCTTTTTTGCCTTAACCGGCCAGGCCACGCTGGGGCTCTATGCGCTATTTGCTGATTTTATTATTGTGCGGGTTGCCGCTGTTGGCGGGCGCCGTCGAGTTCAATCAGAGCACCCGAAGCCTGCCATTGGGCCGGGTCATGCAAGTGCTCGAAGACCCCACCGGCGGCCTCACCATTGCCGACGTCAGCTCGCCTGCCTACGCCGCCCAATTCAAGACCCATGACGAACCCACCCTCAATGCCGGTTATTCGCACTCGGTGTTCTGGCTGAAGGTCAACCTGCATTACACCGCCGTTGACCCGCGCTCCCCGCGTACCTGGTTTCTGGAACTGGCTTACCCGCCGCTCAATCGCCTGGATCTGTACCAGAACGACGGCACCGGCAATTATCGTCTCACCACCCGCACCGGCAGCGCGTTACCGTTTTCCAGCCGCGAGGTGCGCCAGAGCAACTACCTGTTCAAGCTCAACTTCGTGCCCGACCAGCGGCAGACGGTCTACCTGCGCCTGCAAAGCCAGGGCTCGATCCAGGCGCCGTTGACCCTCTGGTCCGGCACCGCCTATCTGGAAGAGCAGCCGCTGCGCTTGTATGTGCTGGGCGCTATCTACGGCGTGTTGCTGGGCATGCTGATTTACAACCTGTTCATTTATTTGAGCGTGCGCGACACCAGTTACCTCTATTACATCCTCTACATCGCCTCGTTTGGCCTGTACCAACTGTCGGTCAATGGCGTGGCGGTGGAATACTTCTGGCCGAACAATCCGTGGTGGGCGAATGCGGCGGTGCCGTTTCTGATCGGCGCGGCCGCCTTGTTCGGCAGCCTGTTCGCGCGCAGTTTCCTGCATACCGCGCAGCACAGCCGCTGGCTCGACCGCATCCTGCTGGCGCTGGCGGCCTGTGGTGGGGTGGTCATGGCGCTGGCGCTGCTGACCAGCTACGCGGTCGCCCTGCGCCTGGCCACCGGCCTGGCATTGGTGTTTACCGTGACCATCTTCGTGACCGCGATCAAGGCCTGGTATTGCGGCCAGCGCATGGCGCGTTATTTCATCATTGCCTGGTCGGCGTTTTTACTCGGCGGGGTGATCAATACGCTGATGGTGCTGGGCTACTTGCCCAACGTCTTCCTCACGATGTATGCCAGCCAGATCGGCTCGGCCATTGAAGTGGCGCTGCTGTCCCTGGCCCTGGCCGACCGCATCAACGGCATGCGCGAGCAGCAGGCGCAGATCCTGTTCGATGCCAGCCAGAAGCTCGAAGTGCTCAACCAGCAACTGGCCCGCAGCAATCGGCTCAAGGATGAATTCCTCGCCACCTTGACCCATGAGTTACGCACGCCGATGAACGGCGTCATCGGCTCCCTTGAACTGATGCAGACCGAACCCCTGGGCGACGACCTGGCGCAGTACCAGCAAGCCGCCGCCGGTTCGGCGCGGGACATGATGCGCATGGTCAACGGCATTCTCACCCTGACCGAGTTGCAGGCCGGCCGCCTGGTTGCCCGGCCCCAGGTGTTCGGCCTGCGCGGCGCGCTGGAAACCTTGCGCCAACAGTTCACGCCCAGCGCCCAGGCCAAGGGCCTGGAGTTTTCCATTGACGTCGCCGATGCCGTGCCGGACCGCGTGATCGGCGACGCCGACAAACTGATCCAGTGCCTGGACTGCCTGCTGGACAACGCCTTCAAATTCACCCACCACGGTGCGGTGCGCCTGCGCGTGGTAGGCCTGCCCCAAGCCGATGGCAGCTTGCACCTGAGCTTTATCGTGACCGACACCGGGATCGGCTTTGCCTTCCTTGACGAAGCCACGCTGTACCAGCGCTTCTTCCAGCTCGATGGGTCGATGACCCGGGAATATGGCGGGCTGGGCATCGGCCTGGCGATTTGCCGGCAGTTGATCGAGCTGGTGGGCGGGCGCCTCACCCATCATTCGGAGCCACGCAAGGGCAGTCGCTTCCAACTGGAAGTGGACGTCAAGCCAATGCCGCCGGAGACCAAGCCGGCCGCGCAATCGCTGCCTGCGCAACGCGCGCCGCAGGATTGCACGGTGCTGCTGGTGGACGACAACAGCGTGGTGCAACTGGCGGTGCGCGGCATGCTGCTCAAACTGGGTTATCGGGTCAAAGCCGTGGATGGGGGGCCGGCAGCGCTGACGGCGCTGCAGGAGAACAGGTTTGATGCGGTGGTGCTGGATGTGCCTGAGGGCGGCTTCTCGTTGTGCTGTCAGATTCGTGCCTTGCCTGGCTGCGGTGAATTACCGGTGATCGGCATGAGCACCGCGCTCAATGTCGCAGACCGCGAGCGCTGCCATGGCATCGGCATGAGCGAGCACCTGGCCAAGCCGGTACGGTTCGAGGCCTTGCAGGCCGCGCTGGAGCGTCTTGTATTGTGTCCGCAAGAGGGCGAAAGCGCCGTGCATTCGGCGCGTATGCCACTTTTTTAACCTGGTTGACGGTGCTTAACTGAAAATCAGGCCTCGATATCACGTGGCCTTTTTCCAGGAGGCCCGTCATGAACCCGCACCGGTTTGCCGAAACCCACGACGTCACCAACCAGCCACCGTCCCTGGACGGCACCAACCTGTATCGCATCGACCTGCCCCTGCAAGAATGGGCGCGTCGCTTTGGCGCCGGCTGGGCCGAGTCGCGTATCGATGCCTATGGTGCGTTGGCCGGCGGGCCGTTGATGGAGGCCGGCTTCCTGGCCAATCAGAACAAGCCGGTGTTCAGCAGCCATGACCGTTATGGTCACCGGATTGACCTGGTGGAGTTTCACCCCGCCTACCACGAACTGATGCGCACCGCCGTCGAACATGGCCTGCCGTCGCTGCCGTGGACCGATCCGCAATCCGGCGCCCACGTGGCGCGCGCTGCCATGACCTATCTGCACACCCAGGCCGAAGCCGGCAGCGGCTGCCCGCTGACCATGACCTTCGCCTGCGTCCCTGCCCTGCAGTTGCAGCCAGACCTGGCTGAGCTGTGGCTGCCGAAGATCCTCTCGACCCAATACGACCCGCGCAACCTCGGCATTGCCCACAAAAGCGGTGCCACAATCGGCATGGCCATGACCGAAAAACAGGGCGGCACCGATGTGCGCGCCAACACCACCCGCGCCTATCCGGTGGGCGCGGGCGGTCCGGGGCAGGCCTATGAACTGGTCGGCCACAAATGGTTCTGCTCGGCGCCGATGTGTGACGGCTTCCTCACCCTGGCCCAGACCGACAAGGGCCTGACCTGTTTCCTGCTGCCCCGGCATCGCCCGGATGACACACGCAACGAGTTCTACATCCAGCGTTTGAAAAACAAACTCGGCAACTGCTCCAACGCCTCCAGTGAAGTGGAGTTCCGTGGCGCCCTGGCCTGGATGATCGGTGAAGAGGGGCGCGGCGTGCCGACCATTATCGAGATGGTCGCCATGACCCGCTTCGATTGCATGGTCGGTTCCAGCGCGCTGATGCGCCAGGCATTGACCCAGGCCAGCCATCACTGCGCCCATCGTTCGGTCGGCGGCCGCGTGCTGAGCGAACAACCGCTGATGCAGAACGTGCTCGCCGACCTGGCCCTGGAAAGCGAAGCGGCCCTGGCCTTGAGCCTGCGCATGGGGCGGGCGCTGGATCACCTGGGCAATGAACAGGAGGCCAAGTTCGCCCGGCTGGTGACGGCGGTGGGCAAGTATTGGATCTGCAAACGGGCGCCGGCCATGATCAATGAGGCCGCTGAATGCATGGGCGGCGCCGGCTATGTCGAGGACAGCATCCTGCCGCGTCTGTACCGTGAGGCACCGGTGAATTCGACGTGGGAAGGTTCCGGCAACGTGCAATGCCTGGACGTGCTGCGGGCATTGTCCAAGGAACCCGGTGTGCTGGAGGCGTTGTTCGTCGAGCTGGGCGACGGGCATGGCGACCGGCAATTGGCGCGACACATCGAGCGGTTGAAGTCAGCGTTTATGGACACCCAGGATATCCAATACCGCGCCCGTCAGCTCACCGAGGACATCGCCCTGGCGTTGCAGGCCAAGCTGCTGCTGGAGGCCGGTAATGCGGCGGTCAGCGATGGGTTTGTGGCCAGTCGGTTGGGTGAGTCGTCGGGCCGGGTCTACGGCGCCCTGCCGCGTGGGGTGGATGTGGAAGCGCTGGTCGCCCGTTCAACCCCACCATCTCCCTGAATAAACGCGGTCAAGTGTGGGAGGGGGCTTGCCCCCGATAGCGGTGTGTCAGCCAATACATCTGGTGGCTGATACTCCGCTATCGGGGCAAGCCCCCTCCCACATTTTAAAGAGCATTCCAACTCTGGTGTTTCAGTGAGGCAGGGATACAGGCAAGATAAAGGCCTGCAAGTCCAGAACACAGGATGCTTACCGTGACCGAAGCTTTTGTTGTCGTTCAAACCGCTGAAGAGGCCGTGGATCGGCTGGCGGCCCTGCATGAGCGTGCGACTGGCGCGCTCAATCAAGCCCTCAAGCAATACCTCAAGGATCGCGTCGAACCCGACGCCGAACAACGCGCGCAGTTTCGCTACCCCGAACTGCGCCTGACTTACCACTGCCACGGCGAAGTCCCACAGACCACCCGGGCCTATGCCAAGGTGCAATTGCCGGGTACCTACAGCGTTACCGTCACCCATCCGGCGGCGTTCCGTAAGTACCTGCTGGAGCAACTGGTGCCGCTGATGCACGACTTCACCGTGACGGTGGAAGTGGGCGTCAGCCAGCAGAACATTCCGTACCCTTACGTGGTGGAGCAGGGCGACGAACTGGCCGGCTCCGGCGTGACCGCCGCGACCCTGGCCCGCGTGTTCCCCAGCACCGACTTGTCCGCCGCCACCGATGGCATTGCCGACGGTCTCTATGACTGGGAGAACACCGATCCGCTGCCCCTGGCCCTGTTCGACGCGGCGCGTGTGGACTTCTCCCTGCGCCGCCTGGTGCACTACACCGGCAGCGACTGGCGCCATGTGCAACCGTGGATTCTGTTGACCAACTACCATCGCTACGTTGACCAGTTCATCCTGCATGGCCTGGAGCAACTGCGCAGCGACCCACGCTTTATCCGCATGGTGCTGCCGGGCAACGTGGTGATCGACAAGAGCATGGACCATGGCGAAGCGTCGGCGATTGCTGCGGGCGTGGTGTGGCACCGCTACCAGATGCCGGCCTATCACTTGCAGGCCACTGATGGCCATGGCGTGACCCTGGTGAATATCGGCGTGGGCCCGTCCAACGCCAAGAACATCACCGACCACCTGGCCGTGCTGCGCCCGCATTGCTGGCTGATGATCGGGCACTGCGGCGGCCTGCGCCAATCCCAGACCATCGGCGACTACGTACTGGCCCACGCCTATATGCGTCGTGATGGGATTCTCGACCGCGTGGTTCCGCCGAACATCCCGATCCCGGCCCTGGCCGAGGTGCAACTGGCGCTTCAGCAAGCGGCGGCGAACGTCACCGGCGAAAAAGGTGAAGAGCTGAAAAAACGCCTGCGCACCGGCACCGTATTGACCTACGACGACCGCAACTGGGAACTGCGCTGGGCCCAGGAACGACCGCTGATCAACCTGTCCCGCGCCGTGGCGGTGGACATGGAAAGCGGCACCATCGCCGCCCAGGGCTACCGTTTGCGGGTGCCGTACGGCACGTTGTTGTGTGTGTCGGACAAGCCGCTGCACAGCGAGATCAAGTTGCCGGGTTCGGCCAACGCGTTCTACGAGCGCGCCGTCAGCCAGCACTTGAAGATCGGCATCGAAGCCGTCGACCTGCTGCGCACCGAACTCAACTCGCTGCACTCGCGCAAACTGCGCAGCTTCGACGAGCCGCCGTTCCGCTAAGCGGTGGGGATGGTCATTTAGCGGTCAGGCCACTAGCATTGTGGGTCCTGACCGTTAGATGTTCCCTTGCCATGTCCCGTCCCACTCGTCCCGATGCGCGCCGCCCCGGCGTGAACCCCCCGCATGCAGGCCCGCGCCGTGTCGCCAAGGCGCCGCCGGCCGAGCCAAAGCTGATCCTGTTCAACAAGCCTTTCGATGTGCTGACCCAGTTCAGTGACGAAGGCGGGCGCGCGACCCTCAAGGATTTCATCGATATCCCCGGCATCTACCCGGCCGGCCGCCTGGACCGTGACAGCGAAGGCCTGTTGTTGCTGACCAATGATGGCCAGTTGCAGGCGCGCATTGCCGATCCCAAACACAAGCTGGCAAAAACCTACTGGGTGCAAGTCGAAGGCGAACCGACCGAAGCACAACTGCAACGCTTGCGCGACGGCGTGGAGCTTAACGACGGCATGACCTTGCCCGCCGAGGCGCGGCAGTTGGAAGAACCCGAATTATGGCCGCGCAACCCGCCCGTGCGCTTTCGCAAAAGCGTGCCGACTCATTGGTTGGAATTGGTCATACGTGAAGGGCGCAATCGCCAGGTGCGGCGCATGACTGCGGCGGTGGGCTTGCCGACGTTGCGCCTGGTGCGCGTGCGGATTGGTGACTGGTCTATCGAAGGCATCGATCAGGGCCAGTGGAAGGCCGTACCGGCACGTTTATAAGGCGCCGGACTCGATCAGCCCGATCACCACGCTCTTGATGATGAACGCGGCCACGCCCAGGCCCAGCACGAAAAACAGAATGAACGAGCCAAAGCGCCCGGCCTTGGATTTCTTCGCCAGGTCCCAGACGATAAAGCCCATGAAAATAATCAGGACAGTGACCAGGCCGGTCATCATCCATTCTTCGAACAGGGCGGGGTCGATGTTGTTCATGGGGCTTCCTACTAAGGCAGGCGGGAAGTATACGGCAGCGTCACAGGCGCAACATTGACCTGGGTCGAAGCACAATCCAAATGTAGGAGCGAGCTTGCTCGCGAAAAACGTCAACGATACCGCGTGCTTTCTGAATGAACGCGGCGCCTGTGCGTTTTTCGCGAGCAAGCTCGCTCCTACAACAAGCAAGCCCCTTGAACTTCGTTGTCCTCAGGTGCGCAGGTGGGTCAATGGCAGTTCGGTGCTGTTGAGCACCTGGTTCAGCACAAAGCTGGAGCGCACGCTGGTCACGCCTTCAATCCGGGTCAGGTGCCCCAGCAGCAGCTTCTGATAATGGTCCATGTCCGGCACCACCACCTTCAACTGATAGTCGGCGTCCATCCCGGTCACCAGACTGCATTCCAGGACCTGGGGCAAGGTACGGATGGCCGCTTCGAAATTCTCGAAACGTTCCGGCGTATGCCGGTCCATGCCGATCAGCACATAGGCCGTCAGGCTCAGGCCGAGCATCTTGCGGTCGAGCAACGCCACCTGGCGGGCGATGTAGCCGTCGTCTTCCAATTGCTTGACCCGGCGCGAGCAGGGCGAAGGCGACAGGCCGATACGCTCGGCCAGCTCCTGGTTGGAGATCCTCGCGTCGCGCTGCAATTCCGCCAGAATACTCAGGTCGTATCGGTCAAGCTTGCTCATTGGGTTGGCCTTTGTCGTAACTATTGCGGTGAATTATCCATGAAGGGTTAAAAATTGCGCAAGCACTGTTTATTGACGCAATCTTCGCAATCATCCGTCGGGCGCAGACCTGTATCTTTATCAACAGAATCACCGCCTGGACAACAGTCCACTGCAGCCCGCCCAATCAGGCCCGCTGCGGCCGCCGCCCCAGCAGGGTTGAGCCGGCCTCCAGGCTGCACACTGTCCACAAGACGGCGTGAGGTGAGCCAACGTCAAAAGCGTTGAGCCAGGACGAAATTCTCAAGGGGTGGCCGACGGGTCACCCCTTTTCTTTTGCGTTCAAGAAAATAGTGCTGGTGACTGATAACCTGTCTCAGAACCGGGCGAGGCTTTCCCAGTCTCATGAACAAGCCCTAACCCGCAGTGAGGAAAAGCATGAAGCGCATCTGGCGTATGGCAGGTGTTGGTTTGCTGGTGGTCAGCGTCGGCACGCAGGTAATCGCCGACGAGCGCGATAACTCACCGGGCCAGGGGCCGCGCCCACAGGGCGGTGGCCAGCATGAGCGGGGGCCGGAAGGCGCAGGTCGCCCGGACAATAACCCGCCGCGCCCGCAGGCCCCGCCGGTTGATCGCGGCGGCCACAATGGCGGCGGCCAATGGCAAGGGCGCCCGCCGGTCAATGAACCGGGGCGACCGCAGCCGCAGCCGTCCAATAACCTGCCGATCCAGGGCCGGCCCGATACCGTGCGCCAGACCCAGGAACCGCGCCAGGGCTACTACCGCGACATTCCCCGGCGCAACGACGACAACCGCCATTGGGAGGCCGGCGGCCCCGGTTCGCGCCCCGGGGACAATGGCCATCCCAACGATAACCGCTGGGATAACCGCTGGCCTGGCCGCCCCGATGGGCATGGCAATGGTTGGGGCCCGGGGCCGCAGCATCGCCCCGGCTATGTCGTCGACCGTTTCCCTGACCGTAATTACCGCGTGCCGTATCGCGGCCAGGATTACTTTTTCTCCGGCGGCTACTGGTACCGTCCACAAGGTCCGCGTTATGTGGTGGTGAGGCCACCGTATGGTATTCGGGTGCAGTATTTGCCGGACTACGCGCGTGAAGTCTGGGTGGGCGGTTCGCTATTGTTCCTGGCGGCTGGCGCCTACTACGCCTACGAACAGAACACCCAGCAATACGTGGTAGTGGAACCGCCGGCGCAGGTGCCGGCGCCTCAGCCTGCGCCGCAAGGCAACGGCTATGACGTGGTGGCCTACCCTGCCAACGGGCAATCCCCGGCTCAGGTGCAGCAGGACGGTTACGATTGTTACCGCTGGGCCGCGCAGCAAAGCGGCTTTGACCCGCAGACCGCCACCTACGCCCCCGACCCTGCGGTGGTGCAGACCTACCGCCAGGCCCAGGGCAACTGCCTGGGCAGTCGTGGGTATCAGGTGCAGTACTAGGTCTTGTTGCCAGTGACCACTTCCCGCGGGTCGGCGTGCACCAGCACTTCGGCGCGTGGGTAAGCCTGGTGAATGGCGTCGGCGGCCTGGTCGCTGATGCTGTGGGCCACCGATAAGGTCAATTCCCCCGGCAACTCCAGGTGCAACTGCACAAACCAGTGGCTGCCCGAAATGCGTGTGCGCAAGTCGTGGGCGCCCAGTACCCCGGGTACGCTACGGGCCAGTTCAAGCATGTGCTGGCTGACGTCCGGCGGTAACTCTTCATCCATCAACACGGCAAAGCTTTCCCGGGCAATCTGGATCGCACTCCACAGGATGTAGGCGGCGATGCCCAGGCCGAACCAGGCGTCCACCTGATTAAAGCCAAAACCGGCGAGCACCAAGGCCACCAGGATGCTGCCGTTGAGCATCAGGTCGGAGCGATAATGCAGCGAGTCGGCGCGCACCGCGTTGGAGCCGGTTTCGCGGATCACCCGATGTTGCAGCATCAACAACGCCACGGTCAGCACCAGTGAGAACACGATCACGCCAATGCTCAGCCAGGGCGCGCCCACGGGTTCCGGGTGCTGCAGGCGTTGATAGGCCTGCAAGGCGATCAACACCGCGCTGCCACCGATAAACAGCGCCTGGGCCATCCCCGACAGCGACTCCGCTTTGCCGTGACCGTAACGGTGGTCATCATCGGCGGGGCGCAGGGCGTAGTGCACCGCCAGCAGATTGAGCAGCGAGGTCACGCCATCGAGCAGCGAATCGGTCAACCCGGCGAGCATGGCCACCGAGCCACTGAACCACCAGGCGATGGCCTTGGTGACAATCAGCACACAGGCCACGCCCACCGAGGCGCGTGTAGCCAGGCGCAGAAGCCTGGCGTGTTCGGGACTGCTGGTCATGGGCTGTCCTTATGCGGCGGGCTGCAGGCCCAGGGACGCCAATTGGTGCACGCTGCCCTTGAACTGGATCAGGCGCGGGTCGTCCAGCGGCAAGGTGCGGCCGGTTTCCGCCTGGATAATGCTTTGCAGCTTGGCGTTATCGACCTTGCCGTCGGCGCCGATGGCTTCGTGCAGTTTTTCCGGCGCGACCTGGGCGGTCTTGCCCGGTTCGAAATAGATCGCGCCCGTGGCGAAGTCGACGCCGAACGCGATCAGGCCGGGGATCACGTAGAACAACAAGCCGACCGCATCGAGCACGGCGATGGCCGGGTCGATTTTGCCGTTGATCTGACCGCGCCGGTCGGGGTAGAAAATCGAACCGCAGGCGGTGAGTTGGCTCAGCAGGGTGACGGCCAGGACGCCGCCGATGACACGGGAAGCGATACGCATGAAAAAGTCTCCTGAATATATTAAGGGTGACTATAAGCCAGATGTGCCAGACGCCGATGCTCCCACACTCGATTGCATAGGTGTTTTTGAGACCCGCGTCAGCCTCCGGCCGTTCGCCGTTATACTCGCCGCTCTGCTTTGGAGCCAGTATGAATTCGTTGCCGATCGATGATGTTTTACCCGCCCTGCGTGACGCCTTGGCGATTCGCCACGAAGCCGTGCTGGAAGCGCCCCCCGGCGCCGGTAAAACCACCCGCGTGCCCCTGGCATTATTGAACGAGCCCTGGCTCGCCGGGCAAACCATCCTGATGCTCGAACCCCGGCGCCTGGCTGCGCGGGCCGCCGCCGAGCGGCTGGCCAGCGAGCTGGGTGAAAAGGTCGGTGAAACGGTCGGCTATCGCATCCGCCTCGACAGCAAAGTCGGCCCCAATACTCGCATCGAAGTGGTCACCGAAGGCATTCTCACCCGTCGCCTGCAGGACGACCCGGCGCTGGACGGCGTGGGCCTGTTGATCTTCGACGAATTCCATGAGCGCAGCCTCGACGCCGACCTGGCGCTGGCCCTGAGCCTCAACGGCCGCGAGCTGTTTCGTGACGAGCAGCCGCTGAAAATCCTGCTGATGTCCGCCACCCTCGAAGGCGAGCGCCTCGCCAGCCTGCTGGATGATGCACCGATCCTGCGCAGCGAAGGGCGCATGTTCCCGGTGCAGATGCGCTGGGGCCGGCCCTACCAGTCCGGGGAATTTATCGAGCCACGGGTGGTGCAGACGATTCTCGAAGCCCTGCATGACGAGACCGGCAGCGTCCTGGTGTTTTTGCCGGGGCAGGCAGAGATTCGCCGGGTCAACCAGCAACTGGCCGACGCCCTGGGGGATCGCCCTGATGTGTTGTTATGCCCCCTGCATGGCGAGTTGGACCTCAACGCCCAACGCGCCGCCATCGACCCGGCGCCGGCCGGCAAGCGCAAAGTGGTGCTGGCCACCAACATCGCCGAGACCAGCCTGACCATCAACGGCGTGCGCGTTGTCATCGACGCCGGGCTGGCGCGGGTGCCGCGTTTCGACCCGGGCAGCGGCATGACCCGCCTCGACACCCAGCGCATCTCCCGCGCCAGCGCCACCCAGCGCGCCGGTCGGGCAGGGCGGTTGGAGCCAGGCGTGTGTTATCGGTTGTGGTCCGAAGACCAGCATGACGGTCTGGCCGCGTATGGCAGCGCGGAAATACTCGCCGCCGACCTGGCCGGGCTGGCCTTGCAACTGGCCCGTTGGGGCGTGACGCCCAGCCAGTTGGTATGGCTGGATGTGCCGCCCGCCGCTGCGTATGCCCAGGCCCAGGAACTGCTGCAACGCCTCGGCGCATTGAACGAAGAAACCCTCACCGCCCATGGGCAGAAGATGGCCGAGTTGCCCGCCCACCCGCGTATCGCCCATCTGTTGTTGCGCGGGCAGGACCTCGGGCTGGCGGCGATGGCCTGTGACGTGGCGGCGCTGTTGGGCGAACGCGATATCTTGCGCGGTGGTGGTGCGGACTTGCACAGTCGCCTGGCACTGATGTCCGGCGAAGAGCGCGCCCGTGGTACCCAGGGCGGGGTGCAACGGGCCAGGCAGTTGGCGCGCCAGTATCGTGGTTATTTAAGAGGCAAGGCCAGCCAACCGGTGGCCGACCCCGACCACCCTCGCTGGCTCGGCGCCCTGCTGGCGCTGGCCTATCCGGACCGCGTCGCTCAACAGCGTCGCCCCGGGGGCGCCGAATACCGTTTGGCCAACGGCCGCGCGGCGCTGTTCGCCGAGGCCGACAGCCTGATGAAACAACCCTGGCTGGCGATCGCTGACCTGGGTAGCCGCCAGGGCCAGCGCGAAGAGCGCATCTACCTGGCGGCGGATTTTGATCCGGCGCTGTTTGATACGGTGCTGGCCGAGCAAGTGCGCAACGTCGACCAGCTGGATTGGGATGAACGCGAAGGCGTGCTGCGCGCCGAACGCCAGCGCAAGGTCGGTGAGCTGGTGCTCAGCCGAGAACCCCTGACCGGCCTCGACGAGTCCGCCCGCAGCCAGGCGCTGGTCAACCTGGTGCGCCGCAAAGGCCTGGAGCTGCTGCCCTGGACCCCGGAGCTGCGCCAATGGCAGGCCCGTGTGATGCTGCTGCGCCAACTGGACGCCGGCCACACCAGCGAATGGCCCGATATCAGCGACAAGGCCCTGCTCGCCAGCCTGGAGCACTGGCTGATGCCCTACCTGGGCAAAGTCTCGCGCCTGAGCCATTTCGCCAACCTGGATATTTCCAGCTACCTGCACAACCTGCTGCCCTGGCCACTGCCCCAGCGCCTGGATGAACTCGCGCCCCAGCATGTGAAAGTGCCGTCGGGCTCGTCGGTGCGCCTGGACTACAGCGAACAGCCGCCGATTCTGGCGGTGCGCCTGCAGGAGCTGTTCGGGCTGGCGGATACACCACGGATTGCCGGTGGGCGCCAAGTGGTGAAGTTGCACCTGCTGTCGCCGGCGCGGCGGCCGGTGCAGGTTACGCAGGACCTGGCCAACTTCTGGCGCAGTACCTATGCCGAGGTGAAAAAGGATTTAAAGGGGCGTTACCCCAAGCTATTCCATAAGTTGGACCCATGGGTAGATTCACTTAACAAGAAGTGATTGACAGTTTTCGCAAAGACGCCCTTCTGTAACATGGATCGTTGACAGATCGCGCCTGAAAATCCTCGTGAGCGGGGATACAGCCGGAGGGGGAATCGCGCGGATAGGGCTTTTGCAGCTCGTTCTGAAGCTCTTTGTGCATGACCGCGCTACTCGCTGCTTTGAGGTAGAAGGCAGCCTACAGCGGCTCTAGTTGCAATACGGCCTCCAATCTCACTGCGGCGGGGTGAGGGAAGTGAATTGATTAGGGATGCATCGAAAACGCCTAATCGATACTGTCTTCTCATCTACGTTAAAGGTGAGTCATGTCCTATCGAAATCCTCAGCACGAAGCGCGCCTGGTTCTTCTTTCGACCCTTCGAAGCGCCTTCTCAAGTCTCTACGTCAGTGAAGCGCCCGACGCAAAAAAAATCCGGCTGGAAGGAAGCGGCTCTGAAATTGTGTATCAAGTTGGTGAGGTTGGTGGAGAAAACTATCCTGATTTATATAATTTCCCGTTTCTGTTTCATTTAAATGGATATCCGTGGCAAGAGGCTAATGATTATCTGCTGAACCTAATGCGTGAAAAGGCTCCGATCAATCGGCGCACTGACGATGTTCGGCGTCGTGCCAGCAAACTACTTGATTACCTGTTGTTCTGTGAGGATAACAATCTTGATTGGCTCGACTTCTCCGGTGCTCGGCCTCCACTTCGTCCGACATACAAGTATTTCTACCACCTGATTAACGAAGGCACCCGCAGTAATCAGGTGATAAATCAATACACAGGTGTTATCTACCACTTTTATAAGTACGTTTCCGAGTATTGGCATGATCTCGACATGAAGCGTGTAGATACGATCAAGCAGGTACGGTTCATCGTGCAGGGTTTTAAAGGTGTCAAGGTCGTAGATGCAGAAAAACGCAGCCAAACGCGACGTACGCCGCCGGGTAGTTCTGTGCAGCTAGGGTTCGTTCGCGATGACGGCGAGGACCTCAGGCCGCTTTATAATCTTGAGTTGGGTGCATTTCTGTCCGCCATTCGCAATGAAAAAGAATGGTCTGCAGTTGAGCGATTGATCCTAATGACATCGCTAATGACGGGCGCCCGCAAGCAAACCGTTCTGACCATGCGCTTGAAGAATTTGAAAGGCTTTACAGAGGACAAACTGGAGCGGGAGGGTGCCTATAAATTACATGCTGGCCCCTGCACAGGCATCGATACGAAATACGACAAACCGCAGGTCCTGTACGTCCCGAAGCAACTTGCCGAAGAACTTGTTACGCTTGCTAAAAGCCCAATGATGAAGAAACGGAGGGAAAAGTTTCTAGCTCAGTTAGAGACAAGTCATCCCGGTCTGACGGTGGACGAAGATGATATGTATTTGTTTCTTTCAGATCAAGGTAACTGCTACTACATGGCCAAAAGCGATCCGCGCTATACGATTGTTAAGTCGCCGCAGACAGGGCAGGTCACGGAAACAGTTAAGCGCAAGTTGATCCAGAAAGCCTCTAGCCCATTTCCGAAAGACTTTTCATATCACTGGCTGCGAGCGACCTTTGGATATCAGCTCTACCAGCGCCTGCAGGCATTGGTTCAGGAGGGAGAGTTGAAACCGGGCGAAGACATTGATTTTATTCAGAAGCGCATGCACCACGAGTCCAGGGAAACGACAGAGAACTACCTAAAGTTGTTCAAGATGACTCACGAAAAGGTCATTGCCCAAGAGGTTTGGGAGAGGAAGTTGTTCAATGGCGGCTACGCGGTGCTGAAGGTGGAGGCGCACGATGAATAGTCGTCAGCAATTCGAGCATCGTGCCAATACGCAGATTATTACGCTGAGTGAAGTCACCTATGAGTTTGCTGAGCCTGAGCGCTTGCGTTTGCAACTGTCTCCGAAGGTGATGAAGAAGCCGTTGGATATTGGCAGTTTTGCATATTTGCTGCGTGGTAAGAATGAAAGCGTTCGGGATGATCGCGGCACGCCGGTAGGGATTGAGTCTTTTGTCGAAAGCCGTCGTGAACTGATTGTGAGGCTGCTAGAGTCCTTTATCGGTCTGCGTGATAAGACAGTTCTATTGCGATTGACGCTTACCGCATATTTTATCGACTGGCTGAACGCGCAAGGCTACAGGGAAATGTTTGCCAGTGCAGCGCAAGCCCAGCAAGCCTATCGAGACTATACCGCGCACCTGAATCATCAAATAGCCCATCATGTATTGAAGCCCGTCAGTGCGAAAAATAGTCAGTTGAATGTTTCAAGGATTATTGAACTGCTTTATCCAGAAGACAGTCACCATATCCTAGCAGGTGCGGTCCCGATCATTGCCGAAAAAGGCTCTGAGGCAGCCAGCGCTGCCCATGTTGAGGTGTGCCGGGACGCTTGTTTGGCGATTGCCCAGCAATGCAGTGTTTTCGTCCTGAACAGCCAGCCATATCCCTTTGTTGTGAGCATCAGGGATTATGAGGTGGTTGTGTTTCCATCAAGCCATGGTTGGGTTGGCCCATTCAAGACATCGCCGCTTAATTATAATGCCGGCGAGCGACGGATTGCGACGGTCGAAGAATATTTGGCCGCTGCTGACAGGTTGGGGCGAAGGCTATACAAAAAATCGGAAGCAGAGCGCACTCTATTAAACGCACAGGCGAGTTTGGATGCGGCCAACGAATATGGGCGCCACTGGCACCGGCTTCAAGTGGCGGGTTTTGCCGCGAAAGCCTACGCAAGCCTTCTCCTTATGATCACAGGCGCCACGCCGACCGAGTTTGACCAGTTTAGCTATATAGACGCGATCGAGGTTGAGAAATCTCCAATCAAGAAAGAGTTGTCGGCTGTGAAGTTCCGGGCGGGCGGGAAATCAACTCTTTATAACATCGGGCGTGACACAGGGTTGCCGCTGCTCAAGGAGTACCTGAAGCTCCGTGAGTGGATTCTGAATGGCGTGTCGCATGAGCGGCTGTTCTTTACGATGCCTGCGAGTGGCGAACTAGCAAGCACCGATAACGAATTTTCTGAATTTAACACAACTATGTTGATGAAAAAATTCTTCAACTCCATCAGCGGCACCTTCCTTGACCCCAAGGTACCAAGACTTTCGCCGCGCAAGATGCGCAAGTACAAGAGCCTTGGGATGCATACCGCTGGCGTGTCGCCGTCCACGGTAGCGGCAACCTTGAATCAGAGTTTGATGGTCAATCTTTCGACTTATTCGGAGGCTACTCCTGAGCAGCAGAAAGCTGAGTTCGGACAGTTTTGGCAGGCCATGCGCCATACAGCCAAAGTCGCGTTTGAGCGCAGCCATAGGCCTGCAGAAGGCGAGATCGGAACGGCGGCGGGTCACTGTGACGGGTTCAGTCAGCCGATCCCTGTGCATGATTTAGGGGCTGTTGCAATCGAGCCGAACTGCCGCAGCCAATACGGCTGCTTGTACTGCGAGCACTATATCTGTCACAGCGATGAAGAAGACCTGCACAAGATTGTGAGTTTGCAGTATGTGATCAATGCGGTGCGTGAAGCCGCGCCCGATTCGGCTCATGCTGAAGCGCTCTACAAAGAATTGTCGATCCGAATCGAGTTCATCCTTGAGGCGCTTGGCGAGCGTTCGAATGCGGTGAAGCAGTTGGTCGAAGCGATCAAGGCCAAGGTGTTTGAATACGGTGAGCTCACGCCTTTCTGGGAAAGCCGTCTGAGCCGTTATGAAAAAATGGGAGTGGTATTTTGAACGCTGTTGTCCAGTCCATCGGCAGTCTCTTTTCCAGCGGCCAGTTTTCGCCAACCAGTGAGCCAGATAAGGCGCCGCAACTCTACGGCAAGCCCGCACCCGATTTCGTTCTTTGTCGTGATGCGAAAGGCAACGCCACGGCGGTATACGGTGAACGCGTTTGGGACTTTAACCCATACCGGCTGAGTGCAAAAAAACTCGCGCGAATACGTTTTGATACGGTATTCAACGAAAGTGGCCTACAGCAGCAGGCGCTGATCGAAGAAGCCAGACATCTGCTGTATTGCATGATCTATTTTGCCGGTGGCGGGCGACTCGGTAAGCTGAGCGCAAGCACATTTTGCCAGTATTGGCTCTTGCTGCGCTTAGCCATTCAGTTCTGCTATGAGCAGAAACAGAAGCCCATGGTTGGCGTGCTGTCCTTGCGGCAGATCTTTACCGTGCCGGTTTATCTGGCGGCTTTTATTGGCCAAAGTAGCTTCGATAAAAAGGTTTTTTCTGGGGTTTTGAAAGGCTTGGCCAGGGTGGGCGAAGAACGGTTGGGTTATGCCGTGATCAATCCCGCCAAATTTGATCTGTCACGACCAGAGCACAAGCAGCATCCAGTCATTCCGACACGAATCTATTTGAATCTCATCAATCTTACTGGCGACCTGCTCAATCAGCTTTATGTAGGCGTTGGGCGTTTCGAGTCCTTTATCGCCTGCTTTGCTGATGAGCATTACGGCATTACTCATGACAGACAGAATTCTTTGGGTGTTGGTGGCAAGGCACACCGGCGGCCCGACATGGGGCAAGCGATCAAGGATCATGGTCTGACTTCGGTGTTTGCCGGTGAGTTTGAGTGTTCTGGGAGGAGAAATCTGCAACTGCGCTTGCTCCGAATGCAGTATGTGGTGAAAACGCTGATCCACCTCTATACCGGCATGCGCGATCAAGAGGTGATGCGAATGCCGTATTACTGTTTGTCCGATCAAGTCGTCAGGCAGGTGGTCGTCGATGACCAGGGCATTGAACGTGATAAGCCGCGGTCAGTAAATGTCCTCTCGACCACCACAAAGTTCACCGGCTACAACAAAGAAGCCGCATGGTTCGCGCCGAGGGAGGTCGTCAGGGCGGTCGAAGTCGCCCAGGCGATTTGTCGCGGACTCGCCAAACTCTACAAAATCGAGTTGGAAGCCCGTTGCCCGCTGTTTCTCAACCCTTCCATTGTTGGTTATACGCGGAACAGTGCCGAAGTTGGCGTGACGAGTTTTAAGGCTAGAGGGACACAAGGAACTGTTTTGCACGGGCTGTCGATCCAGCCAGAGGACTTGCAGGAACTGGCGCAGAGCGATCCTTCTCGTGACTTTTACAATGAGCCAGCGTTTGCTGCCGGCCAGCCCTGGCCGCTGACAAGTCATCAGTTTCGGCGCTCGCTGGCATTCTATGGCAGCAGTAGCGGTTTTCTTTCCTTGCCGACGCTGCGGGCGCAGTTCAAGCACATGACGATTGAAATGTCGCGCTATTACGCGAATGGCTACGATAACCTGCGCACCATTTTTGGCTACTACGACGACAAGAAGAAGGACTTTGTGCTGCCAAGCAATCACTTCGCCTTCGAGTATCAGATGGCCGTGCCCATGTCGGTGTCGAACCAGTTGATTGCCGATCTTCTGTTTAATGAGGAACCGCTGTTCGGCGGCACCGGCTCGTACATGGAGAAACAGAAAGAGCGGGTTAAGGCGGGTGAGATTCAGATTGAAGATGTCCGCGCTGACACCGAACAACGGGTTAAAAGCGGTGCAATTAGCTACCGTCCGACACTGCTCGGTGGCTGTACTAAGGCGGGCCGTTGCTACTCCTTCTTGCTCGGTGACTACACGGAATGCCTGTCTTGCGAGGGCGCGATTATCAAGCCTTATAAGCTCAATGCGGCGATTGAGGATGCGGAGAATGAATTGTACAGTTACGCAGAAGGCTCGGGCGAATATCAAATTGTGAAGGGCGACATTGAGCGTTTAACCGCCTTCAAAGCCCGTCTGATTGACTCGGTGGAGGTTTAACCATGAAGTCTGGTGACGGAACAAGCAAGGGGGTGGGCGCTTGCGAGCAAGCCTTGCAGCGCCTCTTGGTTGGTAAGCCTGTTGTGCCCGAGCATGTTGCTTTAGACCTGTCGAAACTCACTGCCAGCATTGTCAGTCTGGAGGCTGGATTTGATCGTGGCTACTTGAAGAAGTCGCGTAAAGCGCATTTACCGCTACTGGCTCAAATCGAGGCGGTTCGGGCAGAGGCCAGCAAAGGGGCGGGTTCATCTAGCGGCAAAAAAATCCGGCAGATGGAAAGTCAGCTGGCCGCGCTGGAAAAAACGCTATCAATCGCTCAGATGCAGCGTGACAACGTGCTGGCTCAGAATATGAAGTTGTGGCAACGGGTGCGCGAGCTGGAACATTCGATGGCTTATAGCCGCTCGGGCCACTCGGCAAAGGTCGAATCCCTGCTGCGTAGTGACAAAGGCATGACCTTCACCTCGGCGTGAGCTTGTTCGAAAATTTCCGTGTTGACGGGGTAGCCGCCCAAGAGAACTTCTTGCGCAGCTTGGTCATTGCGACGACGAAATAACTCAGCTTGAACCGACTGGCACGATTAAAACCGCTTGATCAGAAAGATGCAGGTTTCTCTGGAAGCCTGCTCCAACTGACTCATTGTGTCGAGCTCGATATGATTCTCAGGCAAACTCAGCAGCACTAGGCTTTCAGCTTTCTGCATGGGGTCGATATTCGTGTTCTGCAGTGACTATGAGAAAAGCAGGGCCTGGCTGCATGCTAAGGCCAAAGACGCCGGATCGCTATCGGCTGACAAGGAGGCGTATCTAGATCTTGAGATGGCGATCAAGCTGCGGGAGCGGACGGAGCATGAAGTTTCAGTATGTTGGTGGCAGCCGCGTCAGCAGAAGTCTCAGAAAGGCAAAAACCCGGAAATTAGCCGGGCTCTGCAAATCCCTCAAGGGGTTAAAGCTCAAGTGCCTCAAGGGCTACCGTGAAAACTCTATGGCCGGTTGACTCAAATGTCAATATTAGTCAGATAAGACTGACTCGCTTCCCTCACGGGCTTGGAACCTTGCAGCTTTGCAACTTCTAAAAAGCAGGCAGTCAATGTGTGCCGTAATGTGTAGTCGTCAGAGTCCGAGTAAGCTTTCCTAACGCTGTCAAACCGAATGTGAATTGTAAGCGTCCGGCCATCACGCCTTAGGTGATTGAGCCGGTTGCCACTTATGCGGCAGCAACTGGTCGATTTCACACGCCCGCTGAACCGGCAACTTCCTGCAGGCCTCCAACCGAGTGTAGGACTGGTTCGGCCAACTGACTTTTATTCGCGACGTGTAGATCAAAAAACTTTCGGCGGGCATGGGCCATGCAGCCAATTTCGGTAATGGCCGAGCCTGACCGGTGTAAATCAACCCGAAGCTGCCGTTCACGAAGGACAGAAATCGGTATAAGCAGTCCTTCAGAAAGCCGTAGGACGGCTGATAATCCATGGCCTGACCTCATCCGGCGTCATGAAAAGCCTCGTTTATCGCGTTGAGCAAAGTAGCCCTTATAGGCGCGTCACCCTCTCATCTACCAATCCTCAAATACCCGAAAGTCGTTCTCTCGGGCATTTGAGCATCCGGTAAAAAAACTTGTAACTCAGTTCACCTTGAACCGTCCCACCAGCCCCTGCTGTTGCTCGGCCAAGCGGGCTAACTCGCGGCTGGTGACGGCGGTTTGTTCAGCACCGGCGCTGACCTGGATAACCAGAGTGTTGATGTCGTTTACGTTGCGGTGGATCTCCTCGGCAACCTGACTCTGTTGTTCTGCCGCCGAGGCGACCTGTATGTTGCTGTCGCTGATGGTCGCGATGCCCTCGGCTATTTCTTCTAGCAACTCCCCTGCGCGCACTACGTTGCTCGCGCCTTCTTGAGCCTTCCCTAGAGTTTCCTGCATGGAAGTGGCGGCACGGTCGGAGCCGGATTGCAGATTGGCGATCATCTTCTGGATACTGACGGTGGAATCCTGAGTCTTTTTGGCCAGATTCCGCACCTCATCGGCGACCACGGCAAATCCACGACCCTGCTCACCGGCACGGGCAGCCTCAATGGCAGCGTTCAAAGCTAGCAGATTGGTTTGCTCTGCTACACCACGAATCACATCCAAAACCGAGGAGATGGAATAGCTTTCACCCTTGAGCTCCTCAATGATTCGGGATGTTTGTTCGGCCTGAACCTCAAGCCCTTTGATCAAGCTGATGGTGTTCTCGATTTCAGCCTTGCCCTGCATAGTGCTGGCATTAACGCGCTGCGACATCTCTGCGGCGTCGGTAGTGCTGCGCGCCACGTCTTTGACCGTGGCGCTCATCTCGCTGATGGCAGTGACCACCTGATCGGTGCCTTGACGCTGCTGGACGACGTTATTGCTAGTTTGCAGGGCCACAGCCGAAGACTGCTCGGCGGCGGTCGCGACCTGCGCCGTGGCACTCCCGATCTCACGGATCACTTCACCGATCTGTATGGCCATGTTATCCAGGTTACGCGAGATCTCGCCAAACTCGTCTCTGCCGGTGTAACGGGTTCTGGCAGTTAGGTCACGCGTGGATAGCGAAATAAGGGTGCGGTTCACGTCGACCACAGCGATTTTGATATTGCGAATAATCACCGAAGCGAGCCACAGCACCGCAATCAACATCAGAATGACGGTGGCTATTGCGACATACAGACTGCGCTGGGCATCGGTACGCGCGACATTGGCTAGGCTCACGACCGTCTGGCCCAGTTCAGCCTCGACCTGAGCCATCATGTCGATACGGCTGGTGGAAAGGTTGAACCAGTCTTCGGGTTTGATATTAAGCGGATCGCCTAGAGGCGTATCAAATCCGAGTTTTTGCAGGCGAGCTACATCGACGGATGCGGGCTGTTGTAGAACCGCATCCAGCTTATTTTTGAACACGGCAGGAGCCCAGCGTTGAAAGGCCTCGAAATAGCCGGAGAACTCGCCCATGTTGCGGCTGAAACGTGACAACAGCGGCGCATCAAAACGGTTTTGGTTGAATGCCAGGCCAAGCAGTACACGCTCTCGACCAGAGCGCTCTTTCATGTCTACGAACTGATTGAGTGAACTCAGCCCACGCAGGATTTCCGGATCCTCAATGCTGGTTTCCAGTGAGTAAGAGAAGCCGATCAAATTTTTGATAAGATCGGTGAATCGGGTGCCGGACTCGCCGTTATTGATTGCGAGCGTGTCCACCTGCTGACGCAGTCCGGCCAAACCATCAATTGCGCGCAGCATCTTGTCAGGCGCGATAAGACCCTCGGTCGATTGCGCATGCATCGCGCTCACCGCACGGTCGGTTTCTTGGCGTAAGACTTTCAACTTGTCCTGCATCGTCTTACCACCGCTGCCCAGAAACACGCCGCTTGCGCCGCGCTCACGCTGGATAGTGGTTACTACGTCACTGAGTTTCTGCGCGGTGCCGGTAGCGGTGACCGCTCGGTTCATCTCGCTCAGTGTCTCCCGTTTGTCAGCTACAAAAATCCCGGCGAAGACCAGAAAGCCCAACAGGGGAAACATCAAAATAAGCAGTAGCTTTGTACTCAAAGGAGCATTTCTAAGCATGGCAGGCCTCAGGGCTTGAAGATGTTGTTTAAAGCTATCCAAGGCGAACGTTCTATGAAGTCGACGTCTGATAGAGCCCAGGATGGTTCAGTAGTAGCCTGCCGTAGCCAGTTTTTTCTCCGTTCGGAATGTTTCGGCTGAAACCAGCAAAGCTTTACCTGTACCCGTGTATCGATAGGGGCCTAGGTACCGAGTAGGCCCAGACGTAAGCGCGGTGGGTTTTCTTCTCTCCTGGAGCCAGCATTTGTACCGGTGTTTCATCGGCGTGGACTACGCGCTGGGCCAGCACTGCTTCGCGCAGCGCATCGACCAGCGGCTGAAGCTGCACGCCGGTTTGACCCATCCACTGCGCTAGTGTCGAGCGCGGGATGGCAAGGCCGGCACGGCCGAAGATCTTTTCCTGTCGATAGAGCGGCAGGTGGTCGGCGAATTTGGCCACCATCACTTGCGCCAGCAGGCCGGCAGTGGGGATGCCCTTGTCGATCACCTGCGGCGGCACCGGGGCCTGGGTCAGTGTTTCGCACTGCCGGCAGGCCCATTTCCCACGAACGTGCTGTTCGACGGTGAACACGCCCGGCGTGTAGTCCAGCTTCTCGCTGACGTCTTCACCGATGCGCTGAAGCTGACAGCCGCAAGCGCACTGAGTGTTGTCCGGCTCGTGATGGATCACAGTGCGCGGGAACTGCGGCGGCAACGGCGCACGCTTGGGTTGCTGGCGTGGTTCTATCTGCGCGGGTGCGGGATGAAGTGCTTTTAAGTCGGCCTCGATGGCTTCGAGGTCGGTATTAAGCAGGTCATCGAGCAAGCTGCCTTACGCCGGGCTGATCTGCTCGCTGCGCTTAGCAAACTTGTGTCGCTTGAGAATGGCGATTTCGTGGGTGAGCTGCTCGATGATCGTCTCATCACGATGGATCTTTCTGCCCATGGTGTCGACCTTGGACATCAGCTGCGCAGCCAGCGCGCGCAGTTGTTCAGGGGGCATTTGATCGAGATCGGGCAAAGAAGTCATGCCGTGGATTTTACCAAAGCAGTCCTCCGGTCACAGCTATAAGCCAGGTATTAGAGCAATGTAATTGCGCCGCCTGCACCTACTCGCTGCCAAGGCAATCCAAGTACCAGCGCCTGGAGTTGTTCGGGGTCGAGTTCGACCTCCGCGCCAAGATGGATGCCCGGCCAATGAAACTTGCCCTGATTCAAGCGTCGCACCGCTAGCCAAATACCAACGCCGTCATGCACCAGCACCTTTATGCGGTTGGCCCGGCGGTTGGCAAAGAGGTAGGCGCAGTGCGGCTTCGCCGCACCGAACACGGCAACCACCCGGGCCAGTGCAGTGTCAGTGCCGGCCCGCATGTCCATGGGCTGGGTGGCGAGCCAGATGGAGTCGATACGAATCATTGGGCCAGGCCACGGATAAAACACGCGCAGCCGTCCGGATCTGAGGCTGGCCATTTTACGGTGACGGATTTATCGCCCAGAACCAGTGAGATGATCACCGTCTCTTCTGTTGCGCGCTTGGGTGCAGCTTGTACGGGGATGAAGGCCGGCAGAGTTGCGGGTGATTGATCCCGGTAAATCGGTAGCCACTTGCGGATCACGTTGGCGTTGATGCCGTGATGGATGGCTACGCTGGAAATCGTCGCTCCAGGTTGCAAGCATTCCTGGACGACCTGGGCTTTAAATGGTTTGGGGTAAGAGCTGCGTTGGCGCATGGAAATCCTGGCGATAAGGGTGATCGCGTCCGCTTAAAATACGCGGACACCATCGCCCTAAATACTGGAGTTCGGTAGGTGTGTTCGCCATCCGCTTACGTTCCTCCGCGCAAGCACTACTCGGGATCGAGTAGTGGATACTCATGAGCTTTTCTGCAATGGCGTCATTGGATATCCGTAGACCCGCCTTGAAACTCTAACGCCTTTTTATACAGATCAATCTTTCTTTGTAGATCGCTTGGTTTCGCTGGCAGGTCGAGAAACTGGTTAGCTTCGGCTAAAGACTGGAAGTCGTCGGATCGGCGTAGGTGAAATAAGATGAGCTCTCTGAAATAAAACTGTATTTGATAACAATATGTTTTAGCGCGCTCGCTTTCTTCGCCGGCATGTACGCTCTGATTCCTATGTTCACGAAGGTGTTCAAGTACTTGTTGATGAAACTCGCTTTCTTCGAATAAGAAAGCGCAGCGTCGAGGTATGCCATCTTTATTTGAGTCAGATGGTGATGCAAGACATTCTAGTGCGCCCCAAAGCCTTATAAGAGCCGAATTGTGTTCTCTTTCATCCAGTGCTCGGACGTATCGAAGTAGCGAGTCCTTTATTACTCTACCGTATTTGCATATTTTTAATCTTGAAAGAGCCCACTTGACGTTTTTACCAAATACTTCCGGCTTCGATGGTGAGTATACTTTACCTGCTTCAAAATATGGTTCATACCATACAGTCGATTTTGCTGGCTTGCCACTAAAGTAGTGTAGTGTGTGCGTCTGCCCCAGCCTGACTTTATTTATGGCGGCCTGTTTATTGCCCATTAGCTCCATACTCGAATTTCCAAATAACGCCATAATCGCTCTGAGTATGTCTAAGCTTCTCAGTGCTTTCGTCGTGGCTCCCTGGTCGGTTTTGGCTTTCAACTGGATCTTAACCTTGCAATATTGCTCATGTTCGTCATTCAACGTACGGTGAGATGCCTTAATCTCCCGGCTCCTAGAGTAGTATTTTTTAGGATAGTCTCCAGAAAATAAATTTATATGTGTATCTTCAATGTATATTGACTTAAGAGTCAGGTGAGCAGGGTTGATGGATACAGAAGTGAGGAAACAATATTTTTCTTCTCTGGTAGCGAGCTCAGCTCGACAAATTTTCTGAATATTTTCCATTAGCGCATCTTTAGTGAGCACTCCTGCCGTAGCAGTGATTGAAATACTTCTGGACAGAATTGAGTCAAGATTTAGTCCGTCCGATTTTGACGTTAACTCAATCATTGAGAAAAGGCTTGCGAAGGCATTGTGATATTCAAAGGCTTCGAATGACACTCGACCATCAACGGTTATTTTTTTTATACTCTCAATTTTTTTAATAATTTCTTCGGGCTTCAAATTGCTATTTTTAGTCTTCCATCCTATCTTCATATTCAGCCCTCTATTTTTTATCTGTCGGCTTTTAAGTTGTACAAAGTAAATCGCTTGAGAGCTAAAAAATAAAACGTTGAGCGTCCCCTCTACACCCAAAGGACACGTTTGGCCGAAAGCAGTCGCTTATGAGTTACCGCGTTCGGCCAAAAGCGGATGCTCAAGGTCGAACTTTTTCGACCCTAAGCTGCCTTTTTATGGGAATAAAAGTGGTTCAGCCTAAGCCGCTATCGACCCAGAAATAGCAGTCACAGGGTGATTGCTTTTAGCGATAGCAACCGACTGCGCCAATCCATGTCCATTACAAACTGCGTTTAAATCCCATGCACATATTTTTTATTCTCAGGAGTTAAGAGCGGTGCGACTTTAAGCCATTGAAGAAAGCGCTTCGAACCGCCCATCGTACAGCGTCGTCCGTTCTCACACTTTTCCAATGATCTGGATGACGCATTACATCACGCACTTCGTATCGCTCATCTTCTGGATATCGAACCTCCATAAATCCTATCCGATATAAAAAACGCGCGAGCGCGATATCGGGCTCACCGTAGGAGACGCCTTTATGGAGCTTCACTTGACCATTCCCGATTAGGCCTCGGAGATGTTTGTATAGGTCAGATGCAATCCACTCGAGAGGTTTGCCAGTAAAAGATTGCAGACAAATATCCAATCCGACACAAAGTCCACCAAATTCAGTTTTTAAGAATTCGAGCTGGTCAGTGGAGTAAATCCACTCTGCATCTTGAATCTCTAAGTCAGTGACCGGCAGTCTTTCTGACCCGTCGAGTGCAAACTTGATCATGGCCCTGAGGCTTCGCGGCGTATACATTGAGCGGCGGACAAAATAACTAAATGAATCACTCGTCGATTTATTCTTTAGCGTGACTTCTGGAGTAAAGAATACATGCCACATATCATCGAAAGGCACCCGAATTTTTTTAGGTTCACACCCTAGCGCTGCCGCAATCGCAAAACGCAGTCTATTTGCAGTCCATTTCCTCAAATCGCTCACATCCCAATTAAGATGAACGACACCACTCACCTTGTCAGAATAATGCCAGCCGGGATTTATATTTAACCACAAATCTTGTCGCATAAAGAGATGGACTTCGGCATTTAAGTTGTTGTGAGTGATTCGATCTGCTGCCTCTATAGCGTCTCGAATCAATCGAATACTTGTAGCGCCGCCCGCTTCTTGCAAGTTGTCAAAATCGTCTACATAAAGGGCGAAATTAGTTGCTTGTGCAACGCGGGCAATTCTTTCGACACTATTCTTTTCTTGCGCTGCGTTTTCGGAGGCAATGTTCTTTGCCCACGGAACAAGTGTCTTAATTACGTCGGCTATACGTTCTCCGAAGTCTCGCTCGGTTATACCCTTAGTGATAGCCCAAGCACGTAATGCAATATCGTCATCGCTGGTGAGTAAACGTCCGCTCATGTCATGTGCAAGCCGCCTGCAAATCATGTCTGCGTAAATCTGCATCCAATCGGCAACTGCGCCGTATCCACGTTCGGTTGCCTTCGCCAGACGTTCGGCATGTAACGATGCAAGCTCGTCCGCTGAGGCCTCCACAATTAAGGTTTGAGAATCCTCTTTGCGACGCTCAATGCTAGTAAGGCGAACGGCGGACTTCCCTGCGCCCTTTCGTGCCACAGCGACAGTCACCGTTGTGGCCGTTGCATTATCAAACCAATCTGGTCGGACTAGTAAATTGTCGAACCACTTATCTTGAGCCGTATCACGTTCGGCGTCTGGATACCCTATGAAAGAAGAGCTTTGATGCCAGCGTTTGCGAATGGCCTCAACTTGCTCAGGAGTCAATGATAGGATCTGCTTGGACGGTCCTTGCATAGTCATGAGTTGTAGATTTCCCTTACTAATACCGCATCAGTTCCTTGCCTACATGCAACCGCTGAGCCCAAAAAACTGTGTCGAAAGGCGAGGGGTTAGACGACAAGACCTCAACGAAGCTTACGAATTCGACGTAGGTGTGTCTATGGATGGCATGAGATTGCACACAAGAGTTCAGTTTTGGCGATTAAATGTCGGCCTCATATATAGATTTAGAAATCCAGTCACCCAATGCCCGCTTCCGGCCGCCAGCTGCCGGTCAAGGCGCTCCCGTTGTGCTGGTCAAATTCGACGCAAACAGCTGGTCAGGTGGAATGCAAATGACAGGTCATTGGCAATGCAAACGGGTGGTCAAGTGGGATGCAATTGTCCAGCGAGCACTAGAGTGTCAATGCTCGGTCTGAAGCAAGCGTGCGGCTGGCGGATAGTGTGTCAATGTCTGCCGTAATTGACCTGCAGATAGTCAATCCTTGGTTGTAACATTGACAGTCAATGCCATTTTCTTCTGAATTGGCTGACGCCTATATTTTTCCGGGGGATGCACGTTGTCAATCCACCAGGGAGATAGGTGATACCAAGCA
>NZ_CVTK01000023.1:0-5122 GCF_900004785.1 Pseudomonas sp. 28 E 9
TCAAATTGCTTGGGTGTTATATGGTCAAGCCTCACGGGCAATTAGTATTGGTTAGCTCAACGCCTCACAGCGCTTACACACCCAACCTATCAACGTCGTAGTCTTCGACGGCCCTTCAGGGAACTCAAGGTTCCAGTGAGATCTCATCTTGAGGCTAGTTTCCCGCTTAGATGCTTTCAGCGGTTATCTATTCCGAACATAGCTACCCGGCAATGCCACTGGCGTGACAACCGGAACACCAGAGGTTCGTCCACTCCGGTCCTCTCGTACTAGGAGCAGCCCCTCTCAAATCTCAAACGTCCACGGCAGATAGGGACCGAACTGTCTCACGACGTTCTAAACCCAGCTCGCGTACCACTTTAAATGGCGAACAGCCATACCCTTGGGACCGGCTTCAGCCCCAGGATGTGATGAGCCGACATCGAGGTGCCAAACACCGCCGTCGATATGAACTCTTGGGCGGTATCAGCCTGTTATCCCCGGAGTACCTTTTATCCGTTGAGCGATGGCCCTTCCATACAGAACCACCGGATCACTAAGACCTACTTTCGTACCTGCTCGACGTGTCTGTCTCGCAGTCAAGCGCGCTTTTGCCTTTATACTCTACGACCGATTTCCGACCGGTCTGAGCGCACCTTCGTACTCCTCCGTTACTCTTTAGGAGGAGACCGCCCCAGTCAAACTACCCACCATACACTGTCCTCGATCCGGATAACGGACCTGAGTTAGAACCTCAAAGTTGCCAGGGTGGTATTTCAAGGTTGGCTCCACGCAGACTGGCGTCCACGCTTCAAAGCCTCCCACCTATCCTACACAAGCAAATTCAAAGTCCAGTGCAAAGCTATAGTAAAGGTTCACGGGGTCTTTCCGTCTAGCCGCGGATACACTGCATCTTCACAGCGATTTCAATTTCACTGAGTCTCGGGTGGAGACAGCGCCGCCATCGTTACGCCATTCGTGCAGGTCGGAACTTACCCGACAAGGAATTTCGCTACCTTAGGACCGTTATAGTTACGGCCGCCGTTTACCGGGGCTTCGATCAAGAGCTTCGCGTTAGCTAACCCCATCAATTAACCTTCCGGCACCGGGCAGGCGTCACACCCTATACGTCCACTTTCGTGTTTGCAGAGTGCTGTGTTTTTAATAAACAGTCGCAGCGGCCTGGTATCTTCGACCGGCATGAGCTTACGGAGCAAGTCCTTCACCCTCACCGGCGCACCTTCTCCCGAAGTTACGGTGCCATTTTGCCTAGTTCCTTCACCCGAGTTCTCTCAAGCGCCTTGGTATTCTCTACCCAACCACCTGTGTCGGTTTGGGGTACGGTTCCTGGTTACCTGAAGCTTAGAAGCTTTTCTTGGAAGCATGGCATCAACCACTTCGTCGTCTAAAAGACGACTCGTCATCAGCTCTCGGCCTTAGAATCCCGGATTTACCTAAGATTCCAGCCTACCACCTTAAACTTGGACAACCAACGCCAAGCTGGCCTAGCCTTCTCCGTCCCTCCATCGCAATAACCAGAAGTACAGGAATATTAACCTGTTTTCCATCGACTACGCTTTTCAGCCTCGCCTTAGGGACCGACTAACCCTGCGTCGATTAACGTTGCGCAGGAAACCTTGGTCTTTCGGCGTGGGTGTTTTTCACACCCATTGTCGTTACTCATGTCAGCATTCGCACTTCTGATACCTCCAGCAAGCTTCTCAACTCACCTTCACAGGCTTACAGAACGCTCCTCTACCGCATCACTTACGTGATACCCGTAGCTTCGGTGTATGGTTTGAGCCCCGTTACATCTTCCGCGCAGGCCGACTCGACTAGTGAGCTATTACGCTTTCTTTAAAGGGTGGCTGCTTCTAAGCCAACCTCCTAGCTGTCTAAGCCTTCCCACATCGTTTCCCACTTAACCATAACTTTGGGACCTTAGCTGACGGTCTGGGTTGTTTCCCTTTTCACGACGGACGTTAGCACCCGCCGTGTGTCTCCCATGCTCGGCACTTGTAGGTATTCGGAGTTTGCATCGGTTTGGTAAGTCGGGATGACCCCCTAGCCGAAACAGTGCTCTACCCCCTACAGTGATACATGAGGCGCTACCTAAATAGCTTTCGAGGAGAACCAGCTATCTCCGAGCTTGATTAGCCTTTCACTCCGATCCACAGGTCATCCGCTAACTTTTCAACGGTAGTCGGTTCGGTCCTCCAGTTAGTGTTACCCAACCTTCAACCTGCCCATGGATAGATCGCCCGGTTTCGGGTCTATTCCCAGCGACTAGACGCCCTATTAAGACTCGCTTTCGCTACGCCTCCCCTATTCGGTTAAGCTCGCCACTGAAAATAAGTCGCTGACCCATTATACAAAAGGTACGCAGTCACCCAACAAAGTGGGCTCCCACTGCTTGTACGCATACGGTTTCAGGATCTATTTCACTCCCCTCTCCGGGGTTCTTTTCGCCTTTCCCTCACGGTACTAGTTCACTATCGGTCAGTCAGTAGTATTTAGCCTTGGAGGATGGTCCCCCCATATTCAGACAAAGTTTCTCGTGCTCCGTCCTACTCGATTTCATGACTAAGAGATTTTCGCGTACAGGGCTATCACCCACTATGGCCGCACTTTCCAGAGCGTTCCGCTAATCTCAAAGCCACTTAAGGGCTAGTCCCCGTTCGCTCGCCACTACTAAGGGAATCTCGGTTGATTTCTTTTCCTCAGGGTACTTAGATGTTTCAGTTCCCCTGGTTCGCCTCTTACGCCTATGTATTCAGCGTAAGATAACCATCTTATGATGGCTGGGTTCCCCCATTCAGACATCTCCGGATCAAAGTCTGTTTGCCGACTCCCCGAAGCTTTTCGCAGGCTACCACGTCTTTCATCGCCTCTGACTGCCAAGGCATCCACCGTATGCGCTTCTTCACTTGACCATATAACCCCAAGCAATCTGGTTATACTGTGAAGACAACATTCGCCGAAAATTCGAATTTCTCGTTAAGAGAACTCACAAATTTTACCTTAGCCTGAGCCGTTACCAGTGAAAGTAACGTTCAGTCTATCTTTCTATCACATACCCAAATTTTTAAAGAACGAACTAGTCAAAGACTAGAAATCAACATTCACCATCATGACGATGGAATGCTCATTTCTAAGCTTTATACAAACAGAAGCAGTAGTGGTGGAGCCAAACGGGATCGAACCGTTGACCTCCTGCGTGCAAGGCAGGCGCTCTCCCAGCTGAGCTATGGCCCCGTATTTCTACAGGCGTTTCCCACACAAAATTGGTGGGTCTGGGCAGATTCGAACTGCCGACCTCACCCTTATCAGGGGTGCGCTCTAACCAACTGAGCTACAGACCCAATTTCGGGCTGCTTCTTTCGTCTTCTTCAATGAATCAAGCAATTCGTGTGGGAACTTATGGAGCAGCTGATGTCGTCGATTAAGGAGGTGATCCAGCCGCAGGTTCCCCTACGGCTACCTTGTTACGACTTCACCCCAGTCATGAATCACACCGTGGTAACCGTCCTCCCGAAGGTTAGACTAGCTACTTCTGGTGCAACCCACTCCCATGGTGTGACGGGCGGTGTGTACAAGGCCCGGGAACGTATTCACCGCGACATTCTGATTCGCGATTACTAGCGATTCCGACTTCACGCAGTCGAGTTGCAGACTGCGATCCGGACTACGATCGGTTTTGTGGGATTAGCTCCACCTCGCGGCTTGGCAACCCTCTGTACCGACCATTGTAGCACGTGTGTAGCCCAGGCCGTAAGGGCCATGATGACTTGACGTCATCCCCACCTTCCTCCGGTTTGTCACCGGCAGTCTCCTTAGAGTGCCCACCATTACGTGCTGGTAACTAAGGACAAGGGTTGCGCTCGTTACGGGACTTAACCCAACATCTCACGACACGAGCTGACGACAGCCATGCAGCACCTGTCTCAATGTTCCCGAAGGCACCAATCCATCTCTGGAAAGTTCATTGGATGTCAAGGCCTGGTAAGGTTCTTCGCGTTGCTTCGAATTAAACCACATGCTCCACCGCTTGTGCGGGCCCCCGTCAATTCATTTGAGTTTTAACCTTGCGGCCGTACTCCCCAGGCGGTCAACTTAATGCGTTAGCTGCGCCACTAAGAGCTCAAGGCTCCCAACGGCTAGTTGACATCGTTTACGGCGTGGACTACCAGGGTATCTAATCCTGTTTGCTCCCCACGCTTTCGCACCTCAGTGTCAGTGTTGGTCCAGGTGGTCGCCTTCGCCACTGGTGTTCCTTCCTATATCTACGCATTTCACCGCTACACAGGAAATTCCACCACCCTCTACCACACTCTAGTCAGTCAGTTTTGAATGCAGTTCCCAGGTTGAGCCCGGGGATTTCACATCCAACTTAACAAACCACCTACGCGCGCTTTACGCCCAGTAATTCCGATTAACGCTTGCACCCTCTGTATTACCGCGGCTGCTGGCACAGAGTTAGCCGGTGCTTATTCTGTCGGTAACGTCAAAACAATCACGTATTAGGTAACTGCCCTTCCTCCCAACTTAAAGTGCTTTACAATCCGAAGACCTTCTTCACACACGCGGCATGGCTGGATCAGGCTTTCGCCCATTGTCCAATATTCCCCACTGCTGCCTCCCGTAGGAGTCTGGACCGTGTCTCAGTTCCAGTGTGACTGATCATCCTCTCAGACCAGTTACGGATCGTCGCCTTGGTGAGCCATTACCTCACCAACTAGCTAATCCGACCTAGGCTCATCTGATAGCGCAAGGCCCGAAGGTCCCCTGCTTTCTCCCGTAGGACGTATGCGGTATTAGCGTCCGTTTCCGAACGTTATCCCCCACTACCAGGCAGATTCCTAGGCTTTACTCACCCGTCCGCCGCTCTCAAGAGAAGCAAGCTTCTCTCTACCGCTCGACTTGCATGTGTTAGGCCTGCCGCCAGCGTTCAATCTGAGCCATGATCAAACTCTTCAGTTCAAACATCTTTGGGTTTTTAAGAAACCCTAAACTTGGCTCAGCAATCGTTGGTTACATCTTTGATTTCTCGCGGAGTAACTTGTGATGCTGATAATCTTGTTGACTATCAGTCTGACTCCACAAGCACCCACACGAATTGCTTGATTCAGTTGTTAAAGAGCGG
>NZ_CVTK01000025.1:0-60731 GCF_900004785.1 Pseudomonas sp. 28 E 9
AAGGCGAAATGTACTGGGCCATGGCCCAACTGTTCATGCAACAGGGCCCGCAAGCCCTGCCCACCTTCCCCCACCCGCCCCGCGATTGGAACAATGAAGACGTGACCTTCAACCTCGCGCGTCGCTTGGCTCCCAAAGTGCGGTGGCCAGCCGAAATAGACCTGGAGTCACGCAGCGCGCCCTGAATAAAAGCCATCACCCGAAGCAGCCTCAATACGACAGGCTGAATATTACAAGCGGCGCTCACTCCGAACTTGGAACAGCTCATCATGGTATTTAAAGCACCTTTACTCGATAAACCTGCTCCTGGCTGGCAGCACGATCTGCCGGGGCCAAACGAGTCGCCCTCCAATGAACCGTATCCTCCCGTACTATCGAATCCGCCCAATCATGTTGACCACGTGTATCTCGAACTAGCGCGCGCTACAGTGAGAATACGTGGCGTGGGCATTTGGTGTGCCGCATTCTTGTTTGCAATGATATTGTCCTTAACAATGTTCCTAATAATGGTTCACGCCAGTTCTCCAACACCTTCTTCTTTGTTATCCAAATTATTGGAGCTTATCCCGATAGGCATCGGCACATGGCTAGGGAGTTACTTCTGGCGAATGGACGTTGCCCCTCCCCGCGACGAACCCATCCGTTTCAACCGCTTGCGACGCAAAGTCTATGTCTACCGCTTTTACCGCGACGGCCTCAGACCCTTCAGCCGCACCGCCTGGGGCGTTCGGACCGAAGTCTATGACTGGGATAACCTGCGTGCCGAAGCCTGCAGCGTGTACGGCCCCATGGGGAGTGGCGGCCTCATCGAAACCGTCACCCTCGCCGTGGTGAAACCCGGAACCCATCAGGTCATTGATCGTTTTCATTTCGCCCACGAAATTCAACAAGGCGAAATGTACTGGGCCATGGCCCAACTGTTCATGCAACAAGGCCCTCAAGCCCTGCCCACCTTCCCCCGCCCACCTCGTGACTGGAACAACGAAAACGTGACCTTCAATCTCGCGCGCCGTTTAGCACCCAAGGTGCGATGGCCGACAGAAATAGACCTGGAGTCACGCACCGCGCCCTGAATGCAAACCATCAACTGAAGCAGCCTATATCCCTCCCGACCTGGAAGAGGCCAACGCCGTCTACATCCACACCGTATCGCCTCATGCCCAAGACAGCGACGACTCCAACTACAACCAATTGATCAAGACCAGCCTGTCTTGCCGCAAGGTCAGTTGGAGTCATGTTGTGGCCGACACTGAAGCTTCGCACGATTGGCGCAAACCGGCGGCAGCGGGTTAAGCGCGCCCATTGCGCCGCTGCGGGGCGATTCCTTCCAAGTGGTCTCGTTCACCCTTGAAAAAGGCCTCTCCCAGCCCTTCAAACTCGAACTGGAGCTGGACATCTCAACGAAAACGATGAAGTGCTGCGCCCCCACGTGGTTCTGCACAATCACAGCGCTACTCACCCGGCCTTGAAAGATCGCTCCTACACCTTCGCCAAACACTTCCGACAGCCCCATCCGAAAAACCCAACAGTCACGAAAAATGACGAGCCCTTTTCCAAAATAGACGTTATGTATTCAGCTGATCAGGGCAAGAAGCCCACATTTCCATTCATCTCATGAAGAACCTGGATCATGCTGAATACTTCGTTTTTCCCCTCACTGCTTACTGCGCTCGGCACAGCCCTGCGCCCCCAACAGCTCAGCCGAGAGGAAGAGCGACTGATCCGCTACTACCGTTTATTGTCAGAACAGGATCGTGAAGCTGTGCGCTGTCTGTTCTTTGCGATCAAGGAAACCAGCCGAGCCGAACAGCTGAAGCGGTAGGCGGTGACACAGGACACGATTTTGACTTTCAGGTGTTGCGAGCGATCTCGCTCAAAACCTGCAATGCTGAATCGAAAGAGCTGGCATAACCCAATTCAGCACTGCTTGGATTCACAGCGCACTACGACGTCAAATCTTCCGGCGGGCCCGCCCCCCGCTAAGACTGAAGACCAGCTCATCACCTCGACCTAGAAAGGTGCTTTGCGATCAACAGGCATTGCGCACGAGTCAACGCTGATCGCGGGGATTGATACCCTTCCCGCCCAGCTCGTACGCCGACGGATTCTCATCAAGTTGCATAAAGCCGCCAGTGAAACAAGCGCCTCGTCAGAAACGCTCTCTCAACACAACTTTTCGTAGCAGCGCACTGGCAAATGGGCGCATTGAGCAATACCCTGCCCGTACCGACCCAACGTTACGAGCTGAAACATGTCAGGGATTGCCATATTTGAAAGCCCACGTTGGCTACGAGATCTTCTCCGCTTCTTGCCGCTGAAGAGCCAATTCGTCCTGTCCGGCAACATCCGGGACCTGCAGGCCAGTGAAGTGACGCCCGGCACGGTGACCGCGCAGAGCTTCAACCAAACCCTCTGTAATGCCCTGCTCGATGCTGGCTACGCCCAGGTCATCGCTTGGGATCCCGTGTCCGGTTTTCGGGTAGTCGACAAACCCGGCTGCGCCCCTGAAGCCGGCCAGACGTTGCTTCAGGAACTTGGTCTGACTCCGGTAAATGGCGCAGCACCCGCAGGTATCGATCTGCTGGGCGCTACCCTGCCACGGCTGGTGGGTCGTGCTGGCGAACCTATCGCGCTGATCATCGATTTCGCATCACGCCTAGTGGTTCGCAACGACTCCCTCAGCGCGGCTGAACACCAGCTCTTCACCCAGGCCCTGGTGCAATCCCATCAGGCTCGCAGCCGTCCGGCCACAGAGTTGCGCAAACCGTTCTTCAACTCCGTGCTATGGCTGGTGGAAAAAGAAGGCGATTTGCCCGACTGGTTGCTGGTCGACAACCCGCGCCTGCGCCACATTCCCGTGTCCAAACCCGATCAATTGTCCCGCCGTGCATTGGCACCAGCGCTCCTCAAAGGGCTCAGTGGCAGCCAGGGTGCCAGCGAAGTAGTCATGCATCAGGCTGTGGAAGCTTTCGTCCAGAACACCGAGGGATTGCTGCTGCTCGATCTCAGCGCCATTGCGCAACTGGCGCGGGTCGAGGGTGTAGCCATGGAGCAGATTGCCGATGCGGTGCGCCGCTACAAGATCGGTGTCACCGAGGACCCGTGGCTGAAGATCGACCGTCAGCGTATCCGGCATGCCGAAGCGCTCGTCCACCAGCGCGTCAAAGGCCAGGAGCATGCAGTGACGCACATGCTCGACATCGTCAAGCGTGCGATGACAGGCGTCGGCGCCAGTCGCAAGGGCAACCGTCCACGGGGCGTAGCCTTTCTCGCGGGGCCGACCGGCGTGGGCAAGACCGAACTCGCCAAAACGATTACCAGCCTGCTGTTCGGCGACGAAAGTGCATACATCCGCTTCGACATGTCAGAGTTCAGCGCCGAACATGCCGATCAACGCCTCATCGGCGCACCGCCTGGCTACGTCGGCTATGACGTCGGCGGTGAGCTGACCAATGCTATCCGCGAGAAGCCTTTCAGCGTGGTGTTGTTCGATGAAATCGAAAAAGCCCACCCACGGATTCTCGACAAGTTCCTGCAGATCCTCGACGACGGAGTGCTGACTTCAGGCCGCGGTGATCGGGTGTACTTTTCAGAGGCCCTGATCGTGTTCACTTCCAACCTGGGAATCTATCGCCAGGGCGACAATGGCGAACGCGTTGCCAACGTCCTGCCGGGCGAAGCCTTCGAGCAAGTCCAGGACAAGGTGCACAGCGAGATCGACCGGCATTTCAAGCTCGTGCTCAACCGGCCGGAAATCCTCAATCGAATCGGCGAGAACATCATCGTCTTCGACTTCATTCGCGAAGGCGTTGCAGCGCAGATCTTCGAACAGATGGTCAACGCCACCTTCGACGATCTGCAGGGACAGAACCGGTTTATCGAATTGGCCCCCCAGGCACGCCAGACACTGCACAACCTCTGTCTGCAGGATCTGTCCAACGGTGGCAGGGGCATCCGTAACCAGTTAGAGGTACGCCTGCTCAATCCCCTGTCGCGGGCGCTGTTCGATCAGGACGCGCAACCGGGCGAGCACTTCACGATCACCGAGTTGGACATCACCGGACTGAAGATGGAACGTCGCTGAACATGGACCTTAGCCTGTCACGGATGCATTTTCCGGTCACAACCCTAGGCCCGGGGCGGCGTATTGGTATCTGGTTCCAGGGTTGCAGCATCCGCTGTCCAGGCTGCATTTCTGCCGATACCTGGGGGCCAGGGCACCGACGATTGTCGCTTGAGCAACTGATTAAACAGATAACCCCGTGGCTGCACGAGGCCGAAGGAATCACCATTTCCGGAGGGGAACCGTTCGACCAGCTCGACGCCCTGCGATCGCTGCTCGAAGGCCTGCGTCGGCTCAGCGAGCTCGACATCCTGGTCTACAGTGGCTACTCCCTGGAGCAACTCGACGAGCCGTTGCTACAGACCAAGGGCTTGATAGATGCCTTGATCAGCGATCCCTATATCGAAGCACTCAGTCAGACCGTGGCCTTGCGCGGCAGCGATAACCAACGCCTGAGCCTGCTCACGCCACTGGGCCGGGCACGCCTGGGTCAGTACGAACGCCTGCTAGAACCCACCGACAAGGCGCTCGACTTGATGTTTGACGAAAATGGCAGCGTCTGGATGGCCGGCATCCCACGACGTGACGACCTATTGCGCTTACGCGATCTGTTGCATGAACAAGGCCATCATTTACAAATCAGCGCACACGCGTCGCGACGCCGCTGAGTGGAGCAAACCTCATGATACGTTTCTGCCCCAACTGCAAAACCGAACGCACCCTCCAGGAAATGTTCTGCGAAGGGCTTATTCAGGAACGACCCTGCGGTTGGGACCTTGCTGGCGAACCCATTCATGCCGCCGGTTGGCGGCCGCAAGCCGTCGTCACTGAGGAGCCCCTCCCGCAGGTCAGCCCGACTCAGGGGAATGCCCCTGATCTGCTCTGCGAAAATGGTCACCCGATGGTCGATGGCGACCTGATGTGCCTTGAGTGTGGCAGCTCACCTGCGCAAGACTCCCGGCCAGACAGCAGCGAACCAGAGGCCCCCACCCAGACCCTGATCGATGGCTGGCGCCTGATCCGTCAGATCAGCAGCACCGACGGTGTGCGAGAACGATACCTCGCCGAGCACGAGGAAACCGCACAACAGGCGGTCCTGACCCTGTATCGACCCGGCGCCGAACCGGACCCGGCGATCTATGATGTGATCCGTCGACTGCCACGCGCGCACGTACCCGAAATCATTGCCACCGGCCGCTGGGATGACCGTGCCTATGAGGTCATTGAAGAACTCACCGGCGGGACCCTGGCAGAACTTGGCAGCGTAATTCGCGACAGCGCCAGCGTGCACCATGTGGTCAACGAACTGGGCCTCGCGCTGCATGCTTTCAACGAGGCCGGCCTGCGCCATCGTGACCTGCGCCCAGCCAGCCTGCTGGTACGTTCCCGCGAACCGCTGGACCTGGTCATCAGCGGCTTCGGCTCGGCACGCCTGTCCGAGTTCGACCTGGACATCGTGTCGCCACTGGAAACCAGCCGTTACATGGCGCCCGAAGCCATCGCGGGCGGCGTTGCGGCTGCCTCGGACTGGTGGAGCCTGGGCATGATCCTGCTTGAGCAACTGACCCAGGGCGCCTGCTTCGACGGCATCAACGCCAATGCATTTCTTATTCACGTGCTGGCCAACGGAGTACCGATCCCCGACGACCTCGACCCGCGCCTGAACCTGCTGCTGCGAGGTCTGCTGGCACGCGACCGTCATCAGCGCTGGCAATGGCAGCAGGTCGAAGGCTGGCTCAACGGTATTGCGGTCGAGGCTCCGGCCTCTTCCGTCCAGCAAACGGACGATGGTGAAGGCGCCATCCTACTGCTGGGCGATCGCCGCTTCCACAAGCCCGGCGTATTCGCCCTGGCGGCAGCCCAGGCGGATAATTGGCAACAGGCTCTGGACCATTTGCTGCGCGGTGTGATCGTGACCTGGGGCGAGCAGGTCAGTCTCGCCCCTTCTCTGGTCGCCGGCTTGCGTCAGGTCGTTCAGCACGAAGGGATTGAGGACGATTTCCGTCTAATGCTGGCGCTGAGAATCCTCAATCCGGAAATCCCGTTGATTCATCGTGGCGACATCGTCACACCAGGATGGCTACTGGAGCACCCACTGGAAGGCTATCGCCTGATCAGCGGGTCGGTCCCGGACCTGCTTGAGCAATTGCAGACCGACAACTGGCTGTCGCGTCTCAAATCCCGCGCCGAAAACGTACGCCAGCGTGCCCTGCACCAACACATCGAGTTGGTCGAAGAGCAACTGCGGATATTCCTGCTATCGACCTCGCGAGCCAAGCTGTCCACGCAATGGCAAGAGCGCCAACGCCTGTTTCCAGACACCGACCATCCGGGACTGAGCTCTCTGTCGGAGCGCCGGGTGATGGCAGAAGAAGACCTGATCGTGCTGCTCAGCGCGGCGATCAGTCAGTTCCGTTCGGGGTCCTCAATCGTAGAGGCCGCCGCCGAGCTGGCCAGGGCTGCCGATGTCGGTTGGTTCGACTCCGAAGCGGCAACCCAACTGCTGTTGCATTCGCGGCTTGAGCTGTACCGAAGTGTCGATGAGCGCATCCAAGGCTTTGCCCGTTGTGGCGTGCCGGTAGTGGACGAGTGGGCCGAGAAGTTCCGCCTGGAGCGACGTATGCCGTTGGCTCAGGCATTGGTGTTGCTGGCTATTCCGTCCAGTCATTGGCTGGAACCACAGAAACAGCAGTACGTCTCACAGATCCTCGACTTCTTCGAGAAGAAGGTGGTGACCGCAGTGATGCGCGGGCCACTGGTGCGTATGAGCATCGGCAAGACCACCGCACGGGTCGACATCAGTGAACTGAACAGCGAGCGCAGTCCGGCCGCGGCTTTGCTCGATCACCTGCTGCAACGTAATGCCCGGGCAGTGAGCCTAGACCCAGAGAGTTTTCAGCTCAACGGCCAGCTGGAATCGCGCCTGCATGCCCTGTACCGGCAAAGCGCGCTGTACAAACGCGACACCGGCATCGACGGCCTGTACCTGGGCTTCCCTTTCCTGCTCAATCGCGACCCTCGCGGCACCACGCGTACGCGGATTATCCCGCTGCTGCTATGGCCGGTGAAGCTGCTGCTGGAGCTGGGCTCTCGTGGTCACGCCGCCTTGGCGTTCGACAGTGAGCGCGAGGAAGTGCGGCTCAACCCCGCGCTGGAAAGCGTGCTCGGCGCCGAAACATGCAAACGCTGGCGCAAGACCGCCGATGAACTGCTGGGCCGCTCGTCAATTCGTGCGGCGGATGTGATGGATGCCTTCGGCATGCTCGCCACCATTCGCTCACGCGCCCTTGGCAACCTGCCCGCCAGCACCGTGGAGATCGCGCCCTACCAAGACGAGCTGGACTGCGCGGCGGTGCTGTTTCACGTGACCTTCATGGGGCAAGCCATCGGAGAAGACCTGCGCCAACTGAAAACCCTGTCCCCCGCCGGTACCGGTCTGGAAACGGCGTTGCGCCTCAAGACTGCCGACGAAACCGCGCCCGAGGCACCACCAGGCGAGCTGCAACGCTACTTCACCGTGGCCAGCGACCCCTCCCAGGAAGCGGCCGTGATCCAGGCCCGACAAAGCCCGGGACTGCTGGTCGAGGGACCGCCCGGAACCGGCAAGAGCCAGACCATCGTCAATATGGTCGCCGACGCCATCGGCCGCCAGCGCAGCTTGCTTATCGTCTGCCAGAAGCATGCGGCGCTTGAAGTGGTGTACAAACGCCTGGTCGCCGAAGGCCTTGGCCAACGCATCGTCATGCTCAATGACGTCAACCGCGACCGCGAGCCCGTCATCCGCGGTATTCGAGAACAACTGGAAAGCCTGTTCACGAACGGCAGCCAGGCGCAGGGCTGGCAGCGCCAGCGCGAACAGGTCGCGGCTCGCATCGAGGCCCTGGAGGGTGAGCTCGACCGCTTCCACCAAAGTCTGCATCGCCTGGATGAAAATACCGGCCTCAGTTATCGCAGGCTGCTCGGCGAGCTGATTGAATTGGAATCCGGCCCTGCCCCGCTCGAGTTTCCGGCCCTGCGCCAACGCCTCGCCTCCCTGGACCTCGCCAGCCTGACTCGCTTGGAAGAAAGCTGCGCTCCTCTGATTCGCCTGTGGTTGCCCGCACGCTACGAAGGCAGTCCATTGGCCCAGTTACAGTCGTTCGCCGCCGACCGGGCGACTTTGCAGGCTTTCACCGACAATCTGCACAGTTTCACCCAAGCCGAACACAACCGTCAGGCCACGCTGCAAGCACACCCTGCCAGCTTCGAAATCGACGACCCGGCACCGTACCGTAACTGGATAGCGGCCCATGTCGCTGCCCTGCTCGACCTGACGCAAGAGCAACGTCTGCGCCTTGCGCGGTGGCTACCGCTTTTCCGCAGCCAAGAAGCGGGCCAACCCCCACGAGGCGAGTCGATTCTCGGTGAACTGCAGCAACTGGATCAGCAACTCGGCCAACTGGATCAGGACCACTACGTCCCCGCCTTGTCACCGGCACTCTGCCTGCTCGAAAACAAGGCCCTCAGGCATCTGGATCAAGACTGTACCAAGGTTATGGCTGCCCGATCCTGGTTGGCGAACATCAATCCGCTGCATCTACTGCGGCGCAAGCGACTGCGCAACTTCCTTCAGGGCCAGGGGGAAAGTCGTGTTATTGAAGCACTACCGACCCTACAGGCAGCCATCCGGATTGAAAGCCAGTGGCGACCATTGCGCGCCGAGCTGACTACCCTGCACCAGGCGTTGGAACTGGAAGCTGTGAGTCGGCAAGCCTGCCTGGAATTGGTCAACTTCGTGAAGAGCGACATCCGCCACCTGCTGGAAATCCAGGCACTGGCCATCGCGTTGGCGCAATCGCCTCGCGCCCGGCAGGCCGACGAGGCCGCCCTCGCCGGCGACAAACAACATCTCAAGGCGCTGCTCAGCGATCTCGATGCTTCGCTGATGCGCCATGGCGTTCGCCAATCCAGCCTCGAGCAACTCAAGATACTCGGCGACTGGCTACGCGACGAACTGGTGCAGCAGCTGCAGCACGCCATCGAGCACAATCTGAGCAATCAACTGTCTCTTGATCGGCTGCATGAAGCGCTGCCCTTCCTGGCCGCCTACCAGGCATTCCGCGGGCGCGCCGCTCAGTTGACAGCAGCCGACCTGGAGCTGCTCGCAGTGCTGCGCCAACGCCAGGGAGAGTTGGACAACATTGCGCCCGAGCAGCTTGAAGCCGCGGTGCGGCGCCTGCTTAACCGCGAAGCTAGACTGGGTTGGAAACACCGCGTCGAGCAAACCAATCCCGAACTGCTATTCAGCCAGGACGAAGCCCGTGCCAAAGTCGCCAGCCTCGCGCAAGCCGATGCGCAGATGCGGCTGCTCAATCGCGAGCTGCTGGCCAAAGCCATCAACCTTGATCACCTGGGTAATCGCAAACAATGGGAGGATGTCACTCGCCTGACTGGCAAACGCTCACGACGCCTGCGCGAATTCATTGAACTGGGCAGTAACTTAGGCCTGATGAGCCTACGCCCGGTGTGGTTGATGAACCCGGACGTCGCCAGCCGTGTGCTGCCGCTCAAGGCAGGCCTGTTCGATACTGTCATCTACGACGAAGCCTCACAGATGCCGGTTGAGTTCGCCCTGCCGACCCTGTTCCGCGGCCAAGTCACTGTTGTCAGCGGCGATGAGAAGCAAATGCCGCCGACGGCATTCTTTTCCAGTCGCATCGAAAGCGACGAAGCCGAAGTGTTTGACGGCGACGAACCTGATGAAGACGCGGATGAGGAACAGCGCGAAGCGTTCGAAGACACTTGGAATCGTCGTGAGATCAAGGATTGCCCCGACCTGCTGCAGCTGGCGCGCAACGCCCTGCCCAGCACCACATTGCAAATCCACTACCGTTCGGCCTACCGTGAGCTGATCGGTTTTTCGAACGCGTCGTTCTATGGCAATCGCCTGAACGTTCCGGTCCGTCACCCGCAAGCGAGCATCCAGCGCGTCAAGCCGGTGGAGCTGATCCAGGTCGGCGGGCTGTATCAGAACCAGAGTAACGCCCAGGAAGCCGAACGGGTCGTCGAGTACCTGAACGAATTGTGGCACAAGCCCTACGACCAGCGCCCTTCGGTGGGTGTCGTCACCTTCAACCGCAAGCAGGCTGACCTCATCGAGGAGCACTTGGAGCAGCGTGCAGAGCAGGATGAACTGTTCCGCGCCGCCTACGCCCAGGAGCGCGAGCGCAGCGAAGACGGCGAGGACATGTCGGTGTTCGTCAAGAACGTGGAGAACGTGCAGGGGGATGAACGCGACATCATCGTCTTCTCCTCCACCTTTGGCCGCAACAGCCAAGGCACATTCCGCCGTAGCTTCGGCGTACTGGGGCAGACGGGGGGCGAACGACGCCTGAACGTGGCGGTGACCCGCGCGCGGCGCAAGGTGGTGATGATCACGTCGATGCCAATCGCCGATATCTCCGACATGCTAAACACGCACCGCGCCCCCAACAGCCCGCGAGACTATCTGCAAGGCTATCTGGAATATGCTCGCGCGCTCTCCTCGGGCGAGTTCAGCAACAGCACCAAGTTGCTGGAGCGCCTGCAGACCGACCGTAGCAGCAGCCAGCGTCGTGAGCAAGGTCAGCAAAGTGATGGTTTTGTCAGGCTGGTCGGTGAATTCATTCATTCCCTGGGATGGCAGGCGGCTCCCGCCAGTGAAGGCGACGCTTTCGGGCTCGATTTCGCCATCGAGAATCCAGGCACGGGCCTGTACGCAATAGGCATCGAGTGCGATGCGCCTTGCCATAATCTGCTGGAACGTGCCCGCGCCCGGGAAATTTGGCGCCCGTCCGTGCTGCAGCGCGCCATTCCGCACATCCATCGTGTGTCGTCGCAAGCCTGGTATCACAGCGGCGACAGCGAACGCTCACGACTGCGTGAAGCAATCGAACACGCCATGCAAGCCGAGCAGCCGCCGCAACCCAGCCCTACTTCAGTTGATACGGAAATCTGCCAATGAGTGGTCCCAAGGTCGTTCGCATTGTTACCCGCGAAGAAATCATCGCCATTTGTGAAGGTCACATGCAACGCCTGGAACGCGCCGCGGACCGCTGGCAGACACAGGCCACAAGGCTTGGCGAACTCAGTGAACAGGAGCGCTCCGCCTTCCTGGAGCGACACACTCGCCTTCGCACTCTGCTGGCAGAAGACCAATTGGCGGAACTGCAGAAGGCCGTACCAGTGGAAATCGAGCACCTGCGCCGTGACCTGGAGGACCGCGAAGAACGCGCGATAATTCGTGCCGCCGAGCGACGCCAACGCGACCGACGCGTCCAGGAAAACGCAGCAACCCTGCGTGACGCTTTGCAAGCCAAACCCGAAAGCGTCAATCAGGTCTTGCTCGAGGCCCTCTCACGATTGGCCAGCGGTGCCAGTCGGGAAGATGCCGAACGCCTGCTGGCCGAGGGTTTCGCCCACTTGAGCAAGGCAAACGAGGAGCCAACCCTGAGCGATACCCAACGCGCCCTGGCGCAGCAACTCAAGGTCGACGAACCCGAGGTTTCCCTGCGCGAATGGATTGCGGCCCGGGAACCGGATTCAACGCGCGACGTACGGCTGCTACGTATTGACCGCCACATCGTGGAGCTGCAACTGCTGCAAGGCGCTGAGCGTGCCGCGCCGTTCCTCCTGGCACTGGAAAGCGCTGAAACGGAAACCGATGCCAAGCGGCGCAACCTGCTGCTCGACAGCATGGTACTCGACCTCGCCGCGTCTACCCGAAACTTCCATCGCCAGCGCGCGTGTCTCGAACAACTGCAGGATCTGGCCAGCGAAGTCAAAACTTACACAGGCACCGAACACGCGACCTTGCTCGATCATGTTGGCGCTTGTACAACCGATACCGAGCTCTCGGTAACCACCGGACTGATCGAGCAGTGTAAAACGCTTATCGCTTCCCACTTACAGGACCAGGCCACCCTCGCCCGCCGCGAAGCCGTGCTCAGCGGCTTGGCCAGCCTCGGCTACGAAGTGCGCGAAGGCATGGCGACTGCTTGGGCAGAAACCGGCAAGGTCGTACTGCGCAAAGCCGCTACACCCGGTTATGGAGTGGAAGTGGGTGGAAAAGCCGACAATGGCCGCCTGCAAGTTCGCGCTGTAGCCCTCAGCAGCGATCGCGATAGGGCACGGGATCGCGACATTGAAACTATCTGGTGCGGCGAATTCCGGCGACTGCAGGACTTATTGAAAGACAAAGGCAGCGAGTTACTCATCGAGCGTGCGCTTTCGGTAGGCGAAGTCCCACTTAAAGAAACGAATATTTCCGAGCCGGGTGTAGAAACAATTACTGCTCAGCAAAAGACACTTCATAAATGAACCGCTAACTACAGGCGCCTTGACCTCAATCGAACTCCAGCCCTTGAGGGTGTCCCTTTTGGAAACTGAACGTCCAAGACAGGGTCCGTTTTTGGCCGAAAGCATCCTATCGAAATGAGTGCGGGTATTTCTCAGGCACAAAAAAAGCCACTCATCTGAGTGGCTTTTTTTCTATATCTTGGAGCGGGAAACGAGACTCGAACTCGCGACCCCGACCTTGGCAAGGTCGTGCTCTACCAACTGAGCTATTCCCGCTTGTTGATGCGCATTCTATAGAATCTTCGGCACCCGTCAACCCCTTGATTCAAAAAAGTTTTATTTCTTTTCAACGGTGGTGCGCAGGTGAGGCCAGGCGGCGCGCAGGTATTGCAGCATGGACCACAGGGTCAGGCCTGCGGCGACCAGCAGCAAGGCGTAGCCGGTCAGGACCCAGAACGAGAAGTCCGATGGGTTGGCCAGCAGGATGACCAGCGCGAGCATTTGCGCGGCGGTTTTCCATTTGCCCATGTTCGACACGGCGACATGGGCGCGGGCGCCGATTTCGGCCATCCATTCGCGCAGGGCCGAGACGACGATTTCGCGGCCGATGATGACGGCGGCCGGCAGGGTCAGCCACAGGTTGCCGTGCTCCTGCACCAACAACACCAGGGCCACGGCGACCATGAGTTTGTCGGCCACAGGGTCGAGGAACGCGCCGAAGGGCGTGCTCTGTTCCAGGCGGCGGGCCAGGTAGCCGTCGAGCCAGTCGGTGGCGGCGGCAAAGGCGAATACCGAACTGGACGCGACGTAGCTCCATTCATAGGGCAAATAGAACAACAAAATGAAGATCGGGATAAGCAGGACGCGTAGAACGGTGATCAGATTAGGGATATTCATCGGCACAACTGGCTACGAGGTGAGAAGGCATTCTATTCGCTGTGCAGACTGGCATAAATCAATTCAGCGAGCTTTTTACTGATACCGGGTGCTTTGGCTATTTCGTCAATGCTGGCACGGGAGAGCTCCTGCAAGCCACCAAAATGTTTAAGCAAGTCGCGACGCCGCGTCGGGCCAACCCCTGCAACGCCTTCCAGGGTTGAGGTTCGGCGGGTTTTGCCGCGACGCGCACGGTGGCCGGTAATGGCGAAGCGGTGGGCTTCGTCGCGGATCTGTTGAATCAGGTGCAGTGCCGGGGAATCGCCCTTCAAGGTGAACTCATGGGCGGCATCATTCAAGTACAACGTCTCGAAACCGGCCTTGCGCGTGGCGCCCTTGGCCACGCCAAGCAGGATCAGGTCGGGCACGGCCAGCTCGTTGAGGACGTCGCGGGCCATGGATAACTGGCCCTTGCCACCGTCCACCAGGAGGATATCGGGCAACTTGCCCTCCCCGTCCTTCAACTTGCTGAAGCGCCGCGTGAGCGCCTGGTGCATGGCGGCGTAGTCATCGCCGGCGGTGACGCCTTCGATGTTGTAGCGCCGGTAGTCGGCCTTGATCGGGCCTTCAGGGCCGAACACCACGCAAGAGGCCACGGTGGCCTCACCGCTGGAGTGGCTGATGTCGTAACACTCCAGGCGCTGCGGTGGCTCGTCCAGGTTGAGCACCTCGGCCAGGGAATCGAAGCGCGCGGCAACGTGCTGTCGATTGGCCAGGCGCGCGCCCAGGGCCTGCTCGGCGTTGGTCACGGCCAGCTGCTGCCAGCGAGCCCGGGTGCCGCGAACGCGATGGCTGATGTCCAGCTCGCGTCCGCGCAGTTCGTGGATCGCCTCGATCAGGGTCGGGAAATCCTCGTGGACCACGTTGACGATAAGCTCCGACGGCAGGTCGCGCTCGGGGCTGCTCACATAGTACTGACCGAGGAACGCCGCCATGACCTCGGAGACGTCTTCGTCGATGCCGGTCTGCGGGAAAAAATTCTTGCTGCCCAGCACTCGCCCGCCGCGCACGCTGATCAGGTGCACGCAGGCGCCTCCCGGATTGACGAACGCCGCAATCACGTCGACCTCGCCGGTGCCGCCTTCCATGCTTTGCTGGTCCTGGACGCGGCGCAGCAAGGAGATCTGATCGCGCAGTTCGGCAGCTTTCTCGAAATCCAGGGTACTGGCGGCGATCTCCATGGCCGCGGACAGCTCATCGGTGAGCGCGTTACTGCGCCCCTCGAGGAACATCACCGAGTGACGCACATCCTCGGCGTATTCGGCAGGTTCAACCAGCCCCACGCAGGGCGCCTTGCAGCGCTTGATCTGGTATTGCAGGCACGGCCGTGTGCGGTTTTTGTAGAAGCTGTCTTCGCATTGGCGCACAAAGAACGTTTTCTGCAGCAGGCTCAGGCTCTCACGAATGGCACCTGCGCTCGGGTAAGGCCCGAAATACTTGCCCTTCTGCTTCTTCGCGCCACGGTGAATGCTCAGCCGTGGGAAAGCGCCGTCCGACAAGAACACGTAGGGATAGGATTTATCGTCGCGCAGCAGAATGTTATACGGAGGCCGCCATTCCTTGATCAACGTCTGCTCAAGCAGCAGCGCTTCGGTTTCATTGGCGGTGATGGTGGTTTCGACCTGGGCGATGCGCGCGACCAGGGCGGCGGTTTTGGGCGCCAGACCGGTCTTGCGAAAGTAACTCGCCAGACGGTTTTTCAGGTTCTTGGCCTTGCCTACGTAGAGCAGGCGCGCCTCGCTGTCGAACATGCGGTACACGCCGGGGCGGCCACTGCAGGTCGAGAGGAAGGCACTTGGATCAAACGGTGTGGTCATGTCAGGCGCTGGCGTCCACCATGCCGTGACGCACTGCGAGCAGGGTCAATTCAACATCACTGCTGATGGCGAGTTTCTCGAAGATGCGATAGCGGTAGGTGTTCACGGTCTTGGGCGACAGGCACAGTTTGTCGGAAATCGACTGCACCTTCTGGCAACCGACGATCATCAAGGCGATCTGGATTTCCCGCTCCGACAGCGCGTCGAACGGTGAATCGCTGGTGGGCTGGAAAGACTTGATCGCCAACTGCTGGGCAATCTGCGGGCTGATGTAGCGCTGCCCGGCAAATACCAGGCGAATGGCCTGCACCATCTCCGCCAGGCCGGCACCTTTGGTGAGGTAACCGGCCGCCCCCGCCTGCAGGAGACGTGTAGGGAAAGGGTCTTCCTCGCACACGGTTACCACCACAACCTTGATATCAGGATGGCTGCGCAATAATTTAGTCGTGGCGCCAAGACCGCCGATACCCGGCATCTTGACGTCCATCAGCACCACATCGGGTTTCAATTCCCGGGCCTTGATCAGAGACTCCTCTCCCGACTCGGCCTGGCCGACTACTTGCAGGCCATCGATGTCAGCCAGCATTCGTGTAATGCCTGTACGAACGAGATCATGGTCATCGACTACTAGCACCCTAATCAAGCAGACACCTCGCGATATGGTCTTTATAGGTTGCTGACCACCTTAGCAAAAAACCGGGTCGCAGACCTAGCCGCTGGCATCATATATATGGAGTTTGACCGCTTGGCGCGCGGCCATCGGCGGGTGGAGGGCCGGATTTGCTGGGCAAAAGGTCAGGAATCCTGCGGGTGCGGCTTGATTTTTCCATTCCTGGAAAGGGAATGCTCGGCCAGGGTCGAGGTCAGGCGGCGGATTGCATCCTGGTCTTCCTTGAACATCGCCCGGTAATCAACCAGGACTTTCTCTTCAAGCTGGCTCAGGTTTTCCAGTTGAATCGGCGTGGCAGCCCCGGTCAACACGTACAGGATATCCACGCCTCTCTCGGCCACACGGGACAAATAGTCGGCCTTGGGCGCACGTCCACCACTTTCATATTTGCCTTGTGCGTTGGCTTCAACGCCTCCGATTTCACCAAAAACTTTTTGCGACAGGCCAAGTCGCTCTCTTTCCTGCCTTAAACGCGAACCGATTCCACTCATTTGGATGTATGATCCTATTTGGCACACCCCAAGAGGTGACACACTCATCTCTTCGTTGAACGAACTTGAACGGTTTTGAACTATGCCCGGAATCCGCACTGCTGCACAAGCCAAGGCCTGGCTGGAACATCAGGGAAAATCCGTTCAGGCGTTCGCCCGTGAACACGGCGTCGATCCCGCAACCACCTATCAAGTGCTCGCTGGGCGCAAAAAGGGACGGCGTGGGGAGGCCCATAAGGTAGCGGTCCTTTTGGGCATGAAAGAGGGGATCATCCTTGCTGAGGCTGACGGCCAGAACAACGATCAGGAAGTCGGCTCCTGACCCAGTATGCGCTTATCAGGATCCGACGCAGGCTTTTAGCTTGAGGGACAGACGCGCTCCATTCGCCAGAAGCTGTCTTCTTCACCGACAACGCGCAATCCCATGCGCACATAAAGCTGTTTGGCCGGATTGTTCTTGAATACGGTCAGACGCAACAGCCCCAGCGTGCGGGCCTTCAACGCCATTTGTTGCAGCACCCAGCTACCGGCGCCGAGCCCACGGTACTGCTCAAGCATATGCAGCTCGCGGATATAGAGCGCATTGCTGTCACGGCTCAGGCTGATGAACCCCAGCACACTGTCGTCCTGGCAGATCATCCAGTTTTCCCGACCGGCCCAGGCCGTATCGAAGCCATCGTTGGACCACAGCAACTGGTTTTGCAGGTAATAGCGGTTCATTGCCTGGTGGGTCAGGTTCCGTGCAAAGGGCAGGTCCTGGTCCGTTGCAGCGCGCAGGTGGAAGGTCATTTACAAGACCACCACTTGTCCAACCCAGCGCTCGTCATCGCGACAGGCGATCGCCAGCGCTTCGCCGCCGCCGGGCACCGCTGCAAGCAACCGGCCATCGGTGGCCCAGATCGCACTGCGTCCGGCACAGGTCCAGCCACCCGAGGGGCCACCATGGTTAGCCATCAACACCAACAGACGGTGTTCCACTGCATAGCCTTGGAGAAGCGCGCTGTCCGTCGCGTAGCCGCTCTCGCTGATCAACACGCCTGCGGCGTATATATTGGCGCCCGCCAGCACCGCCTGGTGCGGATGACTAGCGTGGGAAAAGTCAGCGCAAACGGCCAGTGCGATACGATCATCCCCCCATTCCAGCGCAGCGCCGCCCTGCCCCGCAACAAACGCGACTTCCTCGCCCGTATGCAGATGCTGCTTGGTGTAGACCGCCAGGGAGCCATCAGCTCCCAGCACCAAAGCGCCAATCAGCACACCCGCCTCTGGCGCCAGGCGGATCGGCATTCCCACCACGGCCGTCAACCGCAGCTCCCGCGCCATCTCGCGCAATGGCGCGAGCAGTGGCGCTTCAGGCGCGATCGCCAAGTCGCCTGCAAGCGCAGGCTCATAGCCGGTCAATGACAGCTCTGGAAACACCAGCAGTTGCACACCCCGTGCGGCTGCAGCCTGCATGAACACCAGGTGTCGCGCGATATTGGCGTCTACATCGCCGGCGATTGAAACGGTTTGCGCGGCAGCGAGGGTCAAGGCAGTCATGGTCGGACTCCGGCAATCAGTGTGGGACGTCGTCATCATATCGACACTCACCCCATAGCCGTAAGTCCCGCTGCGCGATAGAAATTACTGATTGAATCCACCCGCGAAGCTCTAGTAAGCTGCCCAACATCATTTGGAGACTTACCATGTTGCCACTCACCCATACTCAGGTTTGCCCTGCCGCCAGCGCCTTGCGCTCGGTGTCGGCTACCCGTGTGAACGGTTCGAGCGCACTGGTCAGCTTTTATTTTGGGTATTGGTTTAGCCACTGGCGCGCCTGATACCTGAAATCGGCGCCCACTACTCAAGGGGTCGCCTGCCAGAGAAATCTAACCCCCGGTCGGCTCCCCGACCGGGGGTTTTGTTTTTCCAGGCCCGGATAATTTGCTCAATCAAACACACTTGAAGGAATCACGACATGAACTACGCCACCTATTACCGCTACGACACTTGTGCTGCATGGCGATTTAGCCAGCTCCGTTCGGGACAGCCTGCCGCCTCCGACCGGTCACCTCTTGGTGGCAAGCCAACACACGTAGCCGATACGGCCAATTGTCGAACACCCCAGTAGGCCAAGCGTGCGGGAATTGCCCGCCGCTTGCCCAGGAAACCTTGAATATGAACGCCTCCGTCGCCGCTTTACCCGTCTCTACGCTGACCAGCGCCAATGAAGCCCTGACCCAGCGCCTGCCCAGCGCCCATGAGCTCAAGCATCAACTGCCCCTCAGTCCGTTCCTCAATGAACAGGTGCACGCCCATCGCCAAGCCGTGCGCGCCATCCTCAATGGCCAGGACTCACGCTTGCTGGTGATTGTCGGCCCGTGCTCGATACACGACCCGCAGTCGGCCATGGAATACGCGCGCAACCTCAAGAAGCTGGCGCTTGAAGTCAGCGACCAGATGCTGCTGGTCATCCGCGCCTACGTCGAAAAACCCCGCACCACCATTGGCTGGAAAGGCCTGGCTTACGACCCGCACCTCGATGGCAGCGATGACATGGCCGCAGGCCTGGCCCTGTCCCGGGAACTGATGCGCGAGATGCTGCGCCTGGGCTTGCCGGTCGCCACCGAGCTGTTGCAACCCATGGCCGCCGGCTACTTCGACGACCTGCTCAGTTGGGTGGCAATTGGCGCGCGCACCACTGAATCGCAGATCCACCGCGAAATGGCCAGCGGCCTGGGCATGCCCGTAGGCTTCAAAAACGGGACCGACGGCGGCGTTGCGATTGCCTGCGACGCGATGCGCTCGGCCTCGCACCCGCACCGCCACTTCGGCGTCGACAGCCTGGGGCACCCGGCCATCATCCAGACGCCGGGCAACCCCGACACCCACCTGGTGCTGCGCGGCGGTCACCGCGGGCCGAATTACGATGCGCAGAGCGTCTCCCAGGTGAAACACGACCTGGCCAAGTCCAGGGTCGCTGCGCGCATCATGGTCGATTGCAGTCATGCCAACAGCGGCAAGGACCCGCTGCGCCAGCCGGCGGTGTTCAACGAGGTGCTGGAGCAGCGCTTGCAGGGCGACACGTCGTTGATCGGCATGATGCTCGAAAGCCACCTGTTCGAAGGCTGCCAGCCGCTGGGCCCGTCGATGAAATACGGCGTGTCGGTGACTGATGGTTGCCTGGGCTGGGCGGGCACAGAGCAGTTGCTGCGCAGCGCCGCCAAGCGCCTTCGCGACTAGGCTCCGACGGCCGGCTGACGGGATAATGCCCTTAACCACGGCAAAACCCGCAAGCCGGCCAGGGTGTGGGGCGGGTCGATGAGCTCCATGAAATGTTCGAGATTGACGTTATCCGGTACGCCCGGCAGGCGTACCGATACGGTCGGCATGGCGTCGGCGGGTACGTCCAGGTCCAGGTTGTCGTAGACCAGCACATGGCGCGCCTGCGGGTTGGGCCCGCTTGCATGGGCCACCAGGACCGCATTGATGATCAGCACATCGAAGGGTTCGGCCGGAATGGCGGTAAGGATCTGGACTTCTTCAAAGGTCTGCACCGGCACAATTCGGTGATACCCCAACTGGTTGAGCATTTTCTCGATGTACAACCGTTGCAAGTGCAAGTCATCGGCTATGAGGATGGTCAGTGCTTTGTTCGGCATGGCAAACCCCTGGGCAGGCAGCGCTCGTCAGTGAGCGTCGCCCATTTTCCAGACAAATCCCGAACACAAAATCAGGCTTATTCCCCCTTCGTGTAGGACTTCTCCCAAAAGCTCCCAATGGCCGTTAATCGGGATCAAGGCTGATTGCAATAAAGGCTCAGCCCACCATGCAAAGCGAGGATAGCTTCCCCGACAGCCTCGGTCGTCGCTGCCAGCGCGTTGCGGTCCTGCCTTTCACAAGCGGCCTCCAGCGCTTCACAGCGCGCGATCAGAACCTGTGCCTTGACCATTCGTGCCCCTCCCTTGGCGCGATGTGCGAGGTCGTGCAACCTGGCGAAGTCAGCCCTGCGCTGCAGCGGCGACAACAGCGCCCGGTCCGCCTCCAGGCTGTCGAGCAAGGGTATCAGCAGCTCGGTGAGCGCGTGGTGGTCCTCCCCCGTCAACGTGATCAGGGTACTCAAATCAAACGCCGCTGCTTCAGGGCTGGGGGCGTAAGTGGAGCGTGACGCCAGCGCAGCGCGCAAATCGTCAATGCCGGTGGGTTTGAACAGGCAACCATCCATCCCGGCCTGCCGGCAGCGCTCGGCTTCCTCGGGCTGAGCATTGGCGGTGAACCCCAGGAGCAGGCACGGCGCCAGCCCTGATTCACGCTCCAGCAAGCGGATGTCCCGCGCCAACTGATAGCCATTCTTGAACGGCATATTGCAATCGGTAATGACGCCATCGAACTGCCCGGCGCGCCAGTGCTCAAGTCCTTGAATGCCATCCTCGGCCGTGGTGATGCGATGACCGAGGAAACTCAACTGTCGAGCCAGCAGCAAACGGTTGGCCGGGTAGTCGTCCACCACCAGGATACTCAAGGCATGAGGCGGCGTGACGGGAGCGCTCGCCGCCGTCCCTTCCTGCGGCACTGCGGCGGTCATGACCAGGGCCAGTGTCACATCCAGCCGGGTGCCCTGCCCTAGCACACTGCTCAAGTGCAACTGCCCGCCCATCATTTCGCACAGGTTGCGGCTGATCACCAGCCCCAGGCCGGAGCCGCTACGCGCCGATTGCTCACCATTGCTGCCCTGGATAAAGGGGCTGAACAGGCGCAACTGGTCCTGGGCACTGATGCCGATCCCGGTGTCCTGCACCCACAATTGCAGTTTCAGGTGCTCCCCATCGAACGTCGCATGGGCACCGAGCGTTACCTGCCCGTTGTGGGTGAACTTGATGGCATTGCTCAGCAGGTTCGACACCACTTGCTTGAAACGCAGGGGGTCAACCAGCACCATGCGATCAATCGATGGATCGAGTTCAACCTGCAGCGCCAATCCCTTGGCCCGCGCCAAACCTTCGAACACGCGTGCCACCGACGTCAGTAATTCATGCAGATTGGCCGGTTCCAGGACCAACGACAGATGACCGGATTCGATCCGCGCGATATCCAGAATATCGCCGATCAACTCCAGCATGCCGCGCGAAGCCTCCGACGCCACCTCCAGGGCATCCCGGTCCGCCAAGCCCTGTTCGGCGCTCTTCAGGGCCAGCTCGATCATGCCGATCACGGCATTCATTGGCGTGCGGATTTCGTGGCTCATGGTCGCCAGAAAGGTCGTCTTCGCCCGGTTGGCGGCGTCGGCATCGTCCTTGGCTTCCTGCAACTGACCCAACAATTGTTGGCGCTCGCTGACATCGACCCACCCGGCAATCATGCCCACCACTTTCTCGTCACCGTCGCGATACGGCAACATCCATTGGTAGATGGTCAGGGCCTCGCCACTGGGCAACTTGAGTATGCGGTCATGAATCTGTGGCTCGCCGTCGGCCATCAAGCGCAGGTAATCCTGATGGAACGACTGAGCCTGCGGCAGGTTGCCGGCGTCGGTTTCAACCACTGTTTTACCAATCACGTCTTCAAGCTTGTAGCCAAATACATCCAGATAAGCGTTATTGCAGGCCATCAAGCGCCCTTGGCGGTCACGCACATAAATCGGGTGGGGGGTGCCGTCGATCAATACGCTCATAAAGCGCATCTGGTCGCTCAGGGCGCGTTCGGCCTGGACGCGCTTGCGAATCAGACTGCGCAGATAGATGGCCCAGCTCAGCGTGACGATCAATAACAGCGCGGCCAGCCCGAACCCCTGAATGATCACGTTGCGGTGACGCAGCCAGTAACTGTCTTCGATAATCACCTCACTGCGCCACTGGGCAATCATCTCATCCATTTCCTGCGGGGTGATGCTCAGCAGCGCCTTGTCGAGAATCGAATACAGCTCCAACTGACTGCGGTTGACCCCGAACGTGATACGCGCCGGCTCCGAGCCGACCGTGCTGGTGATGCGTAACCGATTGCGGTAATACCGGGCGATCATATAGCGCGCGCTGATCAGCGAATTGACCGCCGCCTCCGCTTCGCCTCTGGCCACCATCGCCATCGCTTGCTCCGCGCTGTCCACATCGATAAACACGACGCCCGGAAAGTCCCGCGAGATGGTATCGCGCAACCCGTTGCCGTTGATCATCGCCAGGCGTTTACCCACCATATCTTCCATTGTCACAGGGCTGTGTTCATCCCCTCGGGTTACCAGCACCAGGGCATTGGTCAGGTAGGGCCGGGTAAACCGCACCTTTTCCGCACGCTCGACGCTGGGGGTCACGACCGCCAGCATATCCGCCGCGCCCGTGCTGACCTGTTCGATCTGGCCCGGTATCGAGTTGCCCGGCACCACGTCGAACTTCAGGCCGGTGCGCAGGCTGATACGTGACAGCACCTCGGCGCTCAGCCCCTCGAACTGTCCCTGATCATCGACGACGGACAGCGGCAGGAGTTTGTCGAGCACCGCCACCTTGACCCGCGGATGCTTGAGGAGCCAGCGCTGTTCACTGGCGCTCAGGTGCAACCGGCCAGCACCGACAATACCGAGGTTGCCGCCACTCCAACGGCGTAATATTTCCATCTGCTCACCGGCGGGAATCGCCTCCAGCGCCGCATTGATGATCGGCGGCAGCCGCGTATTCTGCCGGCTGAACGCAAAACCGAATGGATTGGCTTCGAGGGTGGAAAAATCCGCCATGCGCACAATATTGAGCTGGTTGCGGTTGATCAGGTAATTGGTGCTGATGGCATCGCCCAGGTACACATCGGCGCGACCAAACGCCACTGCGCCGATCGCCTCGAAGGCCGAAGAAAACAATTCCACGCGGGCATGGGGATAGAACGCCCGTACCACCTCGGGCTGCAGATAGTGATAAAGCATCGCCACGCGCTTGCCCGCCAGGTCATCGCTCAGCGCCTGGCTATCGTTGGTACGGGTCACCAGAGTGGGTTGGTCATTGGCGTAGGAGCGCGACAGGATCAGTTGCGGGTCGGCCGCCTCATAGCCATTGGCCGAACCCAGGAAGTCCACGTCGCCTCGCTTGAGGGCTTCGATCACTTCATCGCGGGTTTCGTAGCACCGAACCTCAATGGGGATATTCAGGGCCTGGCTGATCAGCGCTGCAAAATCGGCGGTAATCCCCTCGAGTTCTTCACGGTTATTGGTCAGGTCGAAGGGGGCGTAATCGGGCGCGGACACGCCCATCAGCAACCTGCGCCGTTCGCGCAGCCAGCGCCAGTCGGGCTCTTGCAGCGTGACGATGGGAGGGTCGATACGAGAGTGGCCCAATAGCCGCAGAACATTGGGCTCATCAAGGGCCATCGCGACCATGGGCAACAGGCTCAACCAGAGAAACGTGGCGAACCGCTTGAACGCGATGGCGACCATTTCAAATCAGATCAGATGATTGCGCTGGGCAAATTTGGACAGGTGCACCACTGAGGACATCCGTAACTTCTCCTTGAGACGCGTCTTGTAAGTGCTGATGGTCTTGTGGCTCAACAACATGTCTTCAGCAATTTCCTTGTTGCCCAGCCCCAGGGCCAGCTTCTGCAGGACAGTCAACTCACGGTCCGACAGGCACTCGATCATCTGCCGCTCGGTTTCCTGCAGGTCGTCACGGCGGACCGAGCTGGTGGGCAGGCTCGGGAAACAGCTGTAGCCCGACTGGATCGCTCGGATAGCCTTTTGCAGCTCATCCAGCTCGCCGGTCTTGGCCACGAACCCCATGGCCCCGGCGCGCATGCAACGGGTGGAAAAAAACACGGCCAGGTAGGAGGTCAGCACCAGGATCCTGCACGGCAGGCCCAGGGCCTTGACCCGACTGATCACCTCCAACCCTCCCAGCTTGGGCATCGCCAGGTCAAGGATGATCAGCTCGGGACGTTGCTCCCGCGCCAATTGCATTGCATCTGCACCGTCACCCGCCTGATAGATCTCATCGAATCCTTCCTCCTTCAGCAGATATTTGACCGTCGCACGTATAAAAGGATGGTCATCCACGATTAATGCTTTGCTCATACACACCCCTAGGCGATCGAAGTACCCTTACATATCAAATGGGACCTAGGTACCTGTGAGATATGACAGTTCCGACAAACGGCACTGCACCCTCCTCAGGACGATAACCACTCGCAGCCTGGTCCCTTCCATTGAAACATCACGAGCAATCACGGATGGACCAGAACGGGCGGCCAGCCGTAAGTGCCCAACCTTAACAATGCAATGATGTTTTGATTGAAGGGATAGTCCTGACTACTTGTAGGATTTTTCCTCACGAAAAGCCTAGTCGATATTGGCTCAAAGGGCGGTTCAGGCACACGGATCAGTCGGTGGTACTTGGGCTCCAGAACGCCTGCACCACCAGGCTGGAGGTGGAAATACGCGCCACCAACGCATCCAGCTCGTCACCGTCGACCGACGTCGCGGCGAGGGTGGCTTCGATTTCGACTTCTTCGCTGCCGAAAGGGCGTACATCGACATCGCTGGCCGGGTAGTTGCATCGCGCCAGCTCCGCTTCCAACAGCACCATGACTGCCTGTTGCTGGCTACGCCGCGCGATGACATAGAGAATGTTGGTCACCTCGGCCGAGACCACGTCCAACGGCTGGCGGTTGATGTTATTGACGATCGGGCGCAGCAACGTATTGGCCGCCAGCACGAACAGCGTTCCCAGCAATGCCTCGAGAATCAGGTCGGCCCCCGCACAGGCACCGACTGCGGCCGATGCCCACAGGGTGGCGGCCGTATTGAGCCCGCGCACATTGCCCTCCTCGCGCATGATCACACCGGCCCCCAGAAAACCGATACCCGACACCACGTACGCGACCACGCGCACCGCGCCTTCGGCACCGCCCAGCCGATTGGCCATGTCGACAAAAATCGCCGCGCCGATCGCCACCAGCACATTCGTGCGCAAGCCTGCGGTGCGCTGACGGTATTGGCGTTCGAAACCGATCAGACCGCCGAGAATAAACGCGGCGCTGAGGCTGACCACGGTGTCGACCAGGGAGTCGAGGTTGATGTTGTTGATGGCCTGCATAAAAAAATCTCCATGACTGCTGCGGCAACCGAGCCCCTGTTACTGCCAGCCAAACTTGCGGATGTAGTAGCCCTTCACTGCCTGGGTCAATGCCATGTAGGCCAGCAGAATCACCGGCAGGAACACAAAGTACAGCGACGGCAGTGCCTGCAATTTGAAGTAATGCGCCAACGGCCCCATCGGCAGAAAGATCCCGACGGCCATGATCACGCCTGTCATCACCATCAGCGGCATTGCCGCGCGGCTTTGCAGGAACGGGATTTTCGGGGTGCGGATCATGTGCACGATCAACGTCTGGGTGAGCAGCCCCACCACGAACCAGCCCGACTGGAACAGGGTCTGGTGGTCCGGCGTATTGGCATCGAACACATACCACATGAGTGCGAACGTGGTGATGTCAAAGATCGAGCTGATCGGCCCGAAGAACAGCATGAAGCGGCCCACATCCGCCGGCTGCCAGCGTTGTGGCTTGGCGAGCATGTCGTCGTCGACGTTGTCGAATGGAATCGCGATCTGCGAGATGTCATACAGCAGGTTCTGCACCAGCAAGTGCATCGGCAGCATCGGCAGGAACGGAATAAACGCACTGGCCACCAGCACCGAGAACACATTGCCGAAGTTGGAACTGGCCGTCATCTTGATGTACTTGAGCATGTTGGCGAAGGTGCGCCGACCTTCCAGCACGCCCTCTTCCAGCACCATCAGGCTCTTTTCCAGCAGGATGATATCGGCGGCTTCCTTGGCGATGTCCACCGCGCTGTCCACCGAAATACCGATATCGGCTGTGCGCAGCGCCGGCGCATCGTTGATGCCGTCCCCCATGAACCCCACCACATGCCCGTTGGCCTTGAGCAGACGCACAATGCGTTCCTTGTGGCTGGGCGTGAGCCTGGCGAATACGTTGGTGGTTTCCACCGCCTGCGCCAGCTCGGCGTCGGTCATGTCCTCGATATCGTTGCCCATCAGCAGCCCTTGTTGCTCCAGGCCCACTTCACGGCAGATCTTCGCTGTGACCAGTTCGTTGTCGCCGGTCAGCACTTTCACCGCCACGCCATGCGCCTTCAAAGCCTTGAGGGCGGGCGCGGTGCTTTCCTTGGGCGGGTCGAGAAACGCCACATAGCCGATCAGCGTCAGGTTGTTTTCATCCGCCAGGGTGTAGGTGTCACGCCCGGCCGGCATCGGCTGCGCCGCGACCGCCACCACACGCAGGCCTTCTTCGTTGAAGGCCGCAGTGACCTGGCGAATGCGCGCCAGCAGCTCTGGCGTCAGCGCTTCATTGACGTCGCCATGGCGCACGCTGGTGCACACCGACAAAATCTCCTCCACCGCGCCTTTGCAGATCAACAGGTGCGGCTGGTCCTGCTCAGCCACCACCACCGACATGCGACGACGGTTGAAGTCGAACGGAATCTCGTCAACCTTCTGAAACGCGGTACCGACTTTCAATTCACGATGGATTTCCACGTGCTCGAGCACGGCCACATCCAGCAGGTTTTTCAAACCGGTCTGGTAATAGCTGTTGAGGTAGGCCATTTCCAGCACATCGTCAGACTCCCGGCCCCACACGTCCACGTGGCGCGCCAGGAAAATCCTGTCCTGGGTCAGCGTGCCGGTCTTGTCGGTGCACAACACATCCATGGCGCCGAAGTTCTGGATCGCGTCCAGGCGCTTGACGATGACCTTCTTGCGCGACAGGAACACCGCGCCCTTGGCCAACGTCGAGGTGACGATCATCGGCAGCATTTCGGGGGTAAGGCCCACGGCAATCGACAGCGCGAACAGCAACGCTTCGGTCCAGTCACCCTTGGTGAACCCATTGATGAACAACACCAGCGGTGCCATCACGAACATGAAGCGGATCAGCAGCCAGCTGACCTTGTTGACCCCATGCTGGAACGAGGTGGTGGCGCGGTCGGTTGCCGTGACACGTTGCGCCAACGCACCGAAGTAGGTGGCGTTGCCCGTGGCAAGAATCACCGCCGTGGCGGCGCCGGACACCACGTTGGTGCCCATGAACAGGATGTTTTCCAGATCCAGCGGGTTGCGGGTATGGGCATCCTGCTGCTGGGCGAACTTCTCCACCGGCATGGATTCACCGGTCATCGCCGCCTGGCTGACGAACAGGTCCTTGGCACTGAGTACGCGGCAATCGGCGGGAATCATGTCACCGGCCGACAACACGATCAGATCGCCCGGCACCAATTGCCTGATCGGCAGTTCAAGGCGCTTGGCCGCGTCCCGGCGCAGCACGGTCGCCGTGTTGCTGACCATCGCCTTCAACGCGTCGGCGGCCTTGTTCGACTTGGCTTCCTGCCAGAAGCGCAACAGGGTCGACAGCACCACCATGGAGAAAATCACCGTGGCCGCCTTCATGTCCTCGGTCAGCCAGGAGATCACCGCCAGCAAGGTCAGCAGCAGATTGAACGGGTTTTTATAGCAGTGCCACAGGTGCACCCACCAGGGCAGCGGCTGCTCGTGCTCGACCTCATTGAGCCCATATTGCCCGCGCAGCGCGTCGGCCTCCTGGGTGTTCAGCCCCTCGGCATGGCTGCCCAGCGTGCCCAGCACTTGCACGGCACTGCCATTGGCTGCGGCCACCAGGGTTTGCGCCAGGCTGGGCGGTACTTCGCGGCTGACACTGGCGTCGGTCACAGTCTCCAGCATCGCCAGGCGGCGAAAATGCCGGGCGATATGCCGGGTCCGCAGGAAGCCGGCGAAGAACTCTTTGAGTAGGCTGAGGTTCATGGTGTTACTCCTGCGCGAGGAAAAACCCGTCGTGCAGGTACTGGCCGCCCGCGCCGTGCCCGTCAAACACAGGCACAGCCGAACCTGGCCCGCCCGCCGTAAAAGGCAGGCGCGTCCGTAGCCTCCCGAGTCAACTCAGGTGCTGGTCAGCGTCGATGAGAGAGGATCAGGCAGACGCCAGGACTGGCCACTGCCGGGATGCCGCTTCTCGCTTTGTTGGCGAGACAACGGCATCTGAAACATGCGCGTTACCTTGCCAAGTATGTGCCGGTTACCGAAACCGGCCGACTACTGTCACTCGAACAAGTACCCACTGAGGGTCTCCGCTATTGATGAAAACGCGCGAAGCTTACGCCGCGATGTTGGCCGAGTAAACCGTAGGAAAGTGCCTGCGCTGGGAATAAGAAATTTCTTCAGGATGGGTTCAGGAACGCCGTCCTCAACCACACCGGCGAGTACATGTGGGAGGGGGCTTGTCCTCGATAGCGGTGTATCAGTCAAGATATCAGTGGCTGACACTCCGCCATCGGGGGCAAGCCCCCTCCCACATTTGGACCGCAGCGCATCAGTTAGATAGCCGTCGGCTGTGAGGCTGTCAGCGGCATCGCCACGGGTCCGACGCCGTACCGCCATTTACTGTGGGAGGGGGCTTGCCCACGAAGAGGGTGCGTCAGTTACGCATTCATTGCCTGATACACCGCATTCCCAGGCAAGCCTACCTATGAGCCAGGTGTCGTGCTTTCACTCATGAGCCTGCCTGCTATCTTGAATCTCCCCATCACGGCAGAACTGCGGGATACGGCCATTAAGGGAAGGCAAATAACTCCACCGATAAGTACCAGTAAGTAAGGCTGGCTGTCGATGCAGCAATGCCAAAATCACCTCTGAGGCAATAGCCAATGCCAATGACTGGCCTGGACATTGATGTCTCCCCGAGCCGAAGCTGAAGGTTCGTCGTTGCGTTCGATTGAGCAAGAAGCTGTCGGGGTCCGGGTTGGCGCAGGGGTCTCGGTTGGCAGCGGCGAGCAGTAATAAAATGGTATCGCCCGCCTCTAATACGCTGCCACCCATCGTGCACCGCCTGGCAACAAACCGCCGAGTATTTTGTACCGGTGAATCGTAGCGGGCGACCTCTGCCACCCACTCAGCGACGAGTGTCGGTGTGGGCTGCATGTCTTCGAACAGGTCAGGATTACGCTGGAACGCTATGAGGGTGTTGCCGATCAGCCCAGCGGTGGCTTCGCAGGTCTGTGAAAACAGCCCGATCATATTCGCTACCAACGCATCATCGTCTTTCCAGGCGCAGGCTTCGTAATCGCGATAAAGACGGCCCAACACGCCGCTACCCTTATCGCCGTGACCCAACAGCTCCCCGAACATCCGGCTCAGCCGAGCCGCCCCGCAATGGGCTCTACCGAGTTGAGCCTCGTCACTTAACGGCGACAGACAGGCGACAAAATCCCGTGTCAGCTGCGCGACTTCTTGTAGCTGGCTGGAGGTGAAGCCTATCAAGGTCGCCATGACCGACACCGGTAACGTGAACATCCACTCATTCGGGTTATCGCCCGAGACATCAAGCGTCTCAACAACCTGCGCCACGATGCCTGCGATGTTTTCCGCGCCCATCAAGGCCAGGGTGGGTTCGATAACCCTGCGGGGACACTGGTGTTGCGCCCCCTCATTCATGCGCATCAAACGACCGAAAATCTCGCCTGCGGCGCCTTGTGCAATGGCCGCTGGAATCGGCTCGTGCAATGGACGTACAAGGCAGTCGGGATGCGCCAGAATAGCCTCGACAACGCAGGCGCCACTGGCAATCCATAAACCAAGATTTGCATCGAATGACAGGCCCCTTTGATGTCTGAGGCGTGCGTAATAACCGTAGGGGTCGACATGGGTGGCGGCTTCAAACGGCGTCATTTGGCGGTCCTTTTCACGAAGAACAGCTACTATCGAACAATCGTCACACCGACAATTCGCTCAGGAACGAAATATGGATTCCCAAAGCAATGACACCGCCATTTCTCGTGTCGCAGGCGCCATTGCGGAACCCGCGAGGACAAAAATGCTTTGCTCGCTGATGGATGGTCACGCCCGTACCAGTACCGAAATGGCCGTCATCGCCGACATCAGTGCATCCACGGCGAGCGCGCACCTGGCAAGGCTTAAAGAGGACGGTTTGATCAAACTGCACACGCAGGGCAGGCACCGCTACTTCAGCCTGGCAGACGCGCACGTGGCCCAAGCTATTGAAGCCCTCATGGTAATCAGCCGAAACGCGCAAAGCCGGTTTGTTTCGACGACCCCCACTCGATTGCAGTTGGCGCGGACCTGCTATGACCACATGGCAGGGTCCCTGGCTGTACAACTTCACGACTATTTCATCGACTCGGGCTGGTTGACCCTGCCGGATGCGGGTGACGGTACGTATCAGCTCACCGTGGAGGGCGAAAAAGGCATGACAGGGCTCGGTATCGAGATAGAAACCGTAAGGGCACAGCGACGTCGTTTCGCTTGCTCATGCCTGGATTGGAGCATGCGCCGCCCTCACCTCGCCGGCGCATTGGGGGCCGCTGTTCTACAGGCCGTTACAAGCCGCAAATGGGTTATCCAGGACCTCGACAGCCGGGCGTTGGCATTGACGCCCAAGGGGCGAAAGGCGCTGTACGGCAGATTTGGAATCAAGGTTGAGGAGAAATCAGGCACCGTGACCTGATGAGACCGGTACAGGTTACGGGGTGCTGGGTCGGTCCCGCTCAACCAACGCTAAATAGCCGTCAATGGTCCCGTCGTGCAGCGGCTTGATCTGGATAGAGACCCTGTTCACCTGACGACCCATCGCGATGCCCTCTCGGGTTCGCACCTGCACATACCCAAGCCTGGGCCAAAAGCGCTCGGCCCTGGTATTGCCCACCACCACCGTCAACCGCAGCCACTGGGCGCCCTTCGCCGCCGCCCATGCCTCAAGGTCCCAGTGCAAGCGCTGCGCCAGCCCGCTGCCGTGCCAGCGCGTATGCACCAGCAGCAACCCGATATGCCATACCCCGGCGGCGAGCAGATCCGCGGCGATATTCACCACAGCGACCAGTTGATCCTGCGCATCGCGGTAACCCAGCCAGTACATGCGGCTGCAATGCCAACCTGCGGGTAATTGGCCGCGCAACTCGTCCCGCGCTTCGGTCGGGGTAGCCGGTTCACCGTTCACTGCGATGAAGTAATCCGGCGCCTGTGCAAAAAACTGCTGCAGCTCAGCCTCATCGCCGCCAAGCAGCTCGACCACCTGAATGCCTTCGAGGGAGCAGCCAGGCAACACATGTGGATCAACATCCATATTCAATCCCTTCAATCATCCCGCGTCAGCACTTCCAGCAATTCAATTTCGAAACGCAGATTGCTGTTTGGCTTTATATGCGCGCCCATCGAGCGCTCGCCATAGGCCAGGTGCGCCGGTACATACAACGTGCGCACACCGCCAACCTGCATGCCCATCAAGCCTTGGTCCCAGCCCTTGATAACGCGGCCGGTGCCGATCACACACTGGAAAGGCTTGCCCCGCTCCCACGACGAATCGAACACCGTGCCATCTTCCAGGGTGCCGGTGTATTGGGTGGTGATCAGCGCGCCCTTGACCACGGTTTTGCCGGTGCCCAGGCGGATGTCGGTGACCTGCAGTTCGTCGTTGCTCATGGGAGTCTCATTGGAAGCGTGAAAGGCTGGGTTTTCCCAGAATCGGCGGGGTTTGGCAAGTGTAGGAACAGGCATCTGGTGGAAATGGCACAAAACCAAATGTGGGAGGGGGCTTGCTCCCGATAGCGGTGCATCAGTCGAGATATCAGTGGCTGACACTCCGCCATCGGGGGCAAGCCCCCTCCCACATTTGGGCCGCAGCGCATCAGTCAGATAGCCGTCGGCTGTGAGGCTGTCAGCGGCATCGCCACGGGCCCGTCGCCGTACCGCCATTAACTGTGGGAGGGGGCTTGCTCCCTCCCACATTTGGATCGTAGCGCATCAGTCAGATAGCCGTCGGCTGTGAGGCTGTCAGCGGCATCGCCACGGACCCGTCGCCGTACCGCCATTTACTGTGGGAGGGGGCTTGTTCCCTCCCACATTTGGACCGCAGCGCATCAGTCAGATAGCCGTCGGCTGTGAGGCTGTCAGCGGCATCGCCACAGGCCCGTCGCCGTACCGCCATTTACTGTGGGAGGGGGCTTGCCCCCGATAGCGGTGCATCAGTCGCAACATCAGTGGCTGACACTCCGCCATCGGGGGCAAGCCCCCTCCCACATTTTGATTTGCATGCATCCAGCGCAGGGCTTTACAACCAATGCCAGAACCGGCTCCAGAACCCTCGCCCCAACTCATCCTTGCACCCGGCATATTGCCGCGCGTACAGCTGCGAACGCGCCTGCACCTTGCTTGCCACCGGTAGCAGCCAGGCTTTGCCGGCGTAGGTGCGCTGGCGGTAGCCGCCCCAGCCTTCGTGGTAGTTCAGGTACTGGCCGTAGGCGTCGTATTTGTAGACGCCGTTGATGGTGTAGGTCTTGTCCATGTACCAGCCGATGAAGTCGATGGCGTCGTCGAAATCCTCGCGATCGGCGCCGCTGCGGCCGGTGCTTTTGCGGTAGTCATTCCATACCTCATCCTTGGCCTGGGCATAGCCGGACGCCGTGGACACGCGGCCCCAGGGGATGATCCACAGCAGGTATTTACGCGGGGTCTTGGCGTCGTATCGAAAGCCCGACTCCTGATACATGATCGCGAACGGCACCTGGATGGGCACGCCCCAGCGCTTTTGCGTGACCTTGGCGGCGTCGTACCAGTCATCCTTTTCGCGAAAGATGCTGCAGATGTCGTTGGGCGTGCGTGGCGGCGAGGTGCCGCACGCCGCCAACAGAGAGGTGAGTAGTAACAGTCCGACGGCTTTGCCTGCGCTCAAGGGGCACCTTTGCGTGATACGCGTAAAATGTCGGGCATTTTACGCGTTCACCGAGGCGGCGTCCCTGCCGCAGACAGTTTTTAAGCCAATGGCACGCGACGGGTTGTCAGCGCGATACGACCGACAAAGAAGCTCAAGGCCGCACCCAGCAGCAACATCGCCAAGGTGCTCCAGGCTGCACGAGACAGTTGTTTGGCCGCGACTTCACCGGCTTCACGGGCTTTCTGTTCAGCCTGTTGCTTGAGTTGTTCGACTTTCTGCATGGCCTGCTGATAAGCCTGGGCATAGTTATCGACGATCTGCGTGGCTTCTTCCTTGCTCTTGCCGGTACGCGCCGCGACGATATTGACCAGGGCCTCTTTATCTGCAGCGTTCAGTGCAGGCTCGCCGGACGCTTTCACACGCTCGAACCACTGCTTGAGCTCATCGCCCGCCTGGGCAGGGTTGGTCGCTGCGTCAGTCGCCGTTTGCTTGCCATCGGCTGCAGCCTGGTCGGTTTTCTGCTCGACGTTGGCGGGGTCCAGCTCAGGCTTGCCGCTTTGCTTGAGCAGGGTATCGAGTTGACCTTGCAGGCTGTTCCAGTCCAGCTGGATACCCTGCTCATTCAACTGCTGCTTGATGCTGTTGCCGATCCCCGGTGCGGCGGCGGCAATGCCACTGCCGGCAGCCGACAGACCTTTACCCACCACGTTGCCCGCGGTGCCCACGACGCTGGAGGCCAAGCCTGCCAGCAGCCAGGTGGTCAGCAAGGTGGTCAGGGTCCAGGTCAGTACACCGTGCAGACCACCGCGATCCGGTGCGGTACGTCCGGCAACGAACGCGCCGAGTGCAATGGCGATCAGCGTAGATACAAACAACCAGATCCCGGCGCCCGTACCAAAACCGCTCAACGGATTACCGGCTTCCATCGGCTCGACGGCACTCGCGCCAATCGCCGTACCCAACACACTCAACACCAGGTAGCTCACCAGTGCAATTGCACTACCGGCCAATACCGAGCTCCACGACACCCGAAACAGCGATCGATTGGTTTCATAGACAGTGGTCATACAAAGGTCCTTTTCAAATTATCGGAGCAAGGCAAAGTGCCTTGATGGGTGTGAGTGTGGCGAAACGACATACGTTCAGTCGTGGCCCAAATGCACTATCTGGCCTGGTGCATTCGCACTCCCATAGGGACAATTTCTCTGCACTATCCAGAACCTGGGATGTCGTAATTCAATGCGTCCAGCCCTCGGAGAATCTATGACACAGGATGTTCTTGCCAAAGAAACCAACCGCCGCCAACTGCAACAAATCATCTCCGGGTTATCCGATGGTGTGATATTGGCGGAGGTCGACCAGACCATCCTCTGGGCCAACGAGGCCGCGTTGGCCATGCATGGCGTCGGCGACGTCATGGGGCTGGGCGCCAACACCCGGCAATACGCCGAGCGCTTCAGTCTGCGCTATCGCAACAACCACCCCTTGCAACTGGACAGCTACCCCCTGGCCCGCGCGGCGGCGGGAGAAGAATTCAGCGACGTGATCGTGGAGGTCATTCCCACCGCCGACCAGGAAAAAACCTGGGTGCACCGCCTGCGCAGCCTGGTCATCACTGACGCACAGGGTGAGCCGGAACTGCTGGTGCTGATCCTCAGCGATGCCACCGAATGGGCCAGCGCCGAGCAGCGCTTCGAAAAAACCTTCAACGCCAACCCCGCCCCTGCCGTGATCTGCCGCCTGAGCGACCTGCGCTACATCAAGGTCAACCAGGGCTTTCTGGAAATGACCGGCTACAACCGCGACCAGGTCATCGGCAAATCCGTGTATGAACTGGACGTGCTCGAACAGGCCGAGCGCAAGGACCTGGCGATCGAGCGCCTGGGGCAAGGCGCGACCATTCCACAGATGCAAGCCGAACTGAGGCTGCCCGAAGGCGGCAGCAAGCTGGTTGTGGTGGCCGGCCAGCCCCTGGATATGAACGAAGAAGACTGCATGCTGTTCTCGTTCATGGACCTGGAGCCGCGTCGCAAGGCGGAAATCGCTCTGCGCCAGAGCGAAGAACGGTTCGCCAAATCCTTCCGCCTGACGCCAGTGCCGACCCTGGTGTGCAACGCCGCCAACCGCCAGGTTGTGGACGTCAACGAAGCATTCATGAGCATCACCGGTTACATCAGTGAAGAACTGATCGGCAAGTCCATCGAAGAAATCAACTTCATCGACAACCCGCCTGCCAGCGCGCAATTGTTCGCCACGCTGGAAAAGGCCGGAAACCTCGACGGCCACGACCTCAAGGTACGCAAGAAAGGCAATGAAGTGATCGACTGTGTGGTGTCCGCCGACACCGTGGTGATCCAGGATGTGCCGTGCTACCTGCTGGTGTTCATGAACATTACCGAACGCAAGCGCTCGGAGCTGGAGCTGGTGGCGGCCATCGAAGAAGTGATGCAGGACGCCTCCTGGTTCAGCCAGACCCTGATCGAGAAACTGGCCAATGCCAAAAGCGTCAACAGCCCTAACCTGCCGAATGTATCCTTCACCGACCTCACGGCCCGTGAACGGGACGTGCTGGGCTTGATCTGCGAGGGCCTGGCCGACAAGGAGATCGCTTCGCGCCTGAAGCTGGCACCCAATACCGTGCGCAATCACGTGGCGACGGTGTACTCCAAACTGGGCGTTCACAGCCGCAGCTCGGCTATTGTGTGGGCCCGTGAACGCGGGCTGTTTGCCGGCGAACTGCGGGTAAAAAACAAGCGCTGAGAGTGCAAATGCACTAGTTCATATAGTGCGAATTCGCCTTATTGGCTGGCGGCGCAATCAATAACCTTCAAGGCATCGAATCTGTGCCTTGAAGGAACCTGCATGTTTACCCTCTCTCAACTGCGAAATTGCATCGAAGAAGGCCTGTCGCCGCTGACGTGCGAATTCACCCTGTGCCGGGATGCGTCCTTGACCCTCAAGGTATTCGACGCCGAAACCGGCCGAGTCGACCTGGTGGTCACCGGTATCAGCACCAACCGGCTGCAGACTCCGGAAGAAGTGGCGAAAATGGTCGATGAGTTGCGCTACGAACTGCAGAGCAACACCGTCGGCAAACTCAACCTGGATGACTTGCCTTCAGCTTCGCCCCAATGAAATAGAACACCCCGCCCCCTACGATAAATCCCCCGAGCATCAAAAACATGTAATGCGCCGGCAGGCTGGCCAGCACCAGCCCGCATAACACCGGCCCCAATGCGGCACCGAGATTGGCCAGGTTCTGCGCGCCGTAATACATGCCGCGCAAGTGGTCAGGAGCGATCCGGTCGATAAACATGTACTCGGCCGGAAACACGATGATTTCCCCTACGGTAAATACCGCCATCGCCAGCACCCACCACAACAGGCTGGTGGACAGCGCAAAACCAATCAACCCCAGCATGAACATGCTCAAGCCCGCGATCAGCCACTGGCTCAAGTAGCGGTGCGAGATGCGCCGGCCAATCAGGTACTGCAAGGCAATCACCAGCACGGCGTTGGTGGTGAGTATTGTGCTGATTACCGTGTAGGTGTATTCGGCGGTGGTGGTGGTCACCAGGTATTGCGACAGGTAGGCGACGAACTGACCGAACACCACGGCACTGAGCAGTCCACCAACGGTGAAACACACCAGGCGGTGATCCTTGAGCAGCACCCGACCTACGGCGAGGAATGACACCGGTTTTTGCGTGGCGTCGACGGTGGTCAGTGCGCGGTCGCCGAGGCGCCAATACAGCAGGAAAAAGCCCGCGCCCAACAGCGCCGACAGAATAAACGGCAGGCTGATATCCAGCGTGGCCACCATCGCGCCAAAAAACGGGCCCACGGCATAGCCGATATTGGTCAGGGTGTATTTGATGGAGAACACTTCGCTGCGCCCATCCTCGGGCAGCACGCTGGCGAAACCGGCCTTGATCGCAATATCGATGACCGCATAGGCCAGGTTGATCAAAATCAGGCAGCTATAGAACGCCCAGACAGTCTGCGCCAGGACCGTACCGATGAACCCCAGCACAAACACCAGGCTCAGCCCGAGCAGCAAGCGGTAACTGTTGACGCGGTCGACGAGGAAACCGCCATAGACGCTGAGCAGCGAGCCAACAATCAGCGAACTGCCGATCACCAGGCCGACCTGGCTGATATCCAGGGCGAAATGGCCGGTGAGGTAAATCACCAGGTACGGAAACGTGATCGCCTTGGCCAGCGTCAGCAACAACGTGGCCGACAGCAGCAGGTTCACCGTGCGGGGATAGTTTCTTATTGCGGCAAGCATCCTGCTCTCTTTCCTTGAAGGTAACGCGACCATTGCGGTCGGCTACCTTAACCCAGGAAAGATGACGCGAGCAGGTGGTCCGACAGGATTATTTCTTGACCGGCGTAATCTCAAGGATGGTGCCGTTGGTGGTCTTGAGCAGAACGTACTTGTCGCCTACACGTGCCCACTGGCTCTCCTCTTCGGGCTGCTTGAGGCCGCGTTTTTTCCAGTCTTTAACCGCTGACTCCTTGCGCATCAACATGTCCGGGGCGCGGTCGCCTTCTTTCAAGTCACGGGCGTTGATATTTGAAGGTTGCACGGTTTCCTGAGGGGTATCGCCGGCCTGCACCACGAAACTCGCGGTGGACAGGCTTGCGGCAACGAGAACACAGGCAAATAGGGATTTGGACTTCATGGGTGCTCCTTCAATTCAGGGGACGTACCCAGGTTCCGACCGCAGCGGCGCGAAATCATTCAGCCGCTCACCTTGCTCCAGCGCCACGCTTGAGTTGCCGCCATCAACGGCCCAGCCGGATCACTGGCCGGTCGGCACTTTTAACGTTGGACAAGCCATTGGAAATGGCCATTATCCGCTATGATTGCGACCTCACTTTCACAGATAAGGACATCCAATGTTCGGCAGCGTTTTCTGGGTCATTTTCATTGGCGTTCTCAGTGTGATCGCGCTCTACCTGATCAGCCTCTACAACACGCTGGTCAGTTTGCGAAATCGCTTCAAGAACGCGTTCAGCCAGATCGAGGTGCAGCTCAAGCGGCGCCATGACCTGATCCCCAACCTGGTGGAAACGGCCAAGGCTTACATGAGTCATGAGCGCGGAACACTGGTGGCTGTCACCGAAGCACGCAACGTGGCGGCAGCCTGCCTCAAGCTCGCGGCGGCAGAACCGGGCAGTGCGCACTCCATCGCGCAACTGGGCAAGAATGAGAGTCGGCTCAACACGGCCGTGGATAACCTGAACGTTTCGCTTGAGGATTATCCGGACCTGTATGCATCAGAAACAATGATGCAACTGAGCGATGAAATGACCAATACCGAAAACCGCATTGCGTATGCCCGTCAGTTCTTCAACGATGCGGTGATGGAATACAACATTTTCCGCCAGAAATTTCCGACGATCCTCATGGCCCAGGCCGTGGGGCACGGCACGGACGCGACGTTGCTGGAGTTTGAAGACAGCAAACAGATTCAGACCGTCCCGACGGTATCCTTCACCTGATCAGTGCCACGGATGGCTGCATGAACTTTTTTGAACATCAGGACCGGGCACGGCGTAATGCGGTGTACCGCATATTGCTGACCACAATAATATTGCTGACCCCGGCGGTATTGGTGAGCCTGTTTTTGACAACCATTGGAGTCGCCGGATGGTATGCACTCCTGATCGCCGGCCTGGTGATATTTAGCCTCTTCGCGCTATGTTGCTGGTATCACACGCGCAAACTCAGAGGCGGTGGTAGCCACATTGCTGAAAACCTCGGTGGAACGTTGATTAGTCTGAATCCCCAAGAGGATGATCGTTGGCTAATGGATATTGTCGAGGAAATGGCAATCGCCTCGGGCAGCCCGGTACCCAGGGTCTACCTCCTGAATGTCCGTGGCATCAATGCCTTCGCGGCGGGGCGCACACCGCAGGACTCCGTCATTGGTTTGACCTATGGCGCGCTGGCCATCCTCAATCGTGAAGAAATACAAGCCGTCGTCGCCCACTTGCTCTGCAAGATTCACAACAATGACATGCGCGGCGATGCACGAATGACAGGGATATACTTTGCGATCGTCTTCCTCTCGCTATTTTCCGGATATCTGCTCCTCCTTGGGCTCGGCTGGGCCTATCTGGTCTTTCTGGGCATGTCCCGTGTGCTGCGCCAGCGCAAGTATCTCGCCGACGCCGCCGCTGCCCAGTTCACGCGTAACCCGCAAAGCGTGGCAAGCGCGCTGAAGAAAATCGGTGGGTATGAGTACGGTTCATTGATTGGTTGTAAAGAGACGGAAGAGTTTCTTCAGATGTTTTTCGCGGCGCCATACGAAGACCTGGGAAAGCGTCTGGTCTCCCCTCACCCACCGCTGAATAAACGTATTCGGCGTCTTGATCCCGAGTGGGATGGCGAGTACCCGGATGTTCCTCCGCTGGAAACCCTGATGGGCGACGATGAACAGGCCCAGGAGAATCGTCGCCGCTGGGAAGTCCTTGGCGCTGTGGCCATCGCTGCCAGAGGACTGAACAGCACGCAAGAGGATCCCGCACAGCGTTATCAGACTCAAGCAACCCAGAGCATGATCCCCTATGAGGCCTGGTCGGTAGCGGGCGACCCTGCCGGCGCACAAGCCCTGATCTACAGCTTGCTGCTCTGCGTACAGCCGGCTCTGCGCGCCCGGCAACTCACGCTGCTGCAGGAAACCCTCGATCCACAAGTCGCCCACTTCCTGCCGGGGTTGGACGCACCTGTACGTGGGCTTGACCGCTATCTGCGCCTGTCGTTGTTCGACCTGTGCGTTCCGGCACTCAAACAATTGCCAACCGACCAATACACGGTCTTCACCCACATCATGAGGAGCCTGGTTGCCGTCGATTCCCGCAGCCTTTTTGGGGGTTGGGCCTTGATCAACATACTCGATGCACAAGTGCTGCCCAAGCCCACAATCAAACGCCGGTCCACACTGGAACAACAAGAGGACAACATAACGTTGCTGCTCGGCATACTTGCCCTCACAGGGCAAAGAAGCCAGGCACAGATGGAGTTGGCGTATTACCGCGCCTGCGATGTATTGCCCTTTTATACGGCGCCAATGAAGACACTGAAAGAAGGTGCAAGCCTGGATGCACTCGACAAACCGTTGAAAGGCCTGCAACAGCTTCAACCGGAAGATAAAGAGATCCTGATGGAAGCGGTCGCGGTCTGCATCGAAAACGACGGCCATATCACCCCCGAAGAAATCGAGTTGGCCCGCGCGATCGCCGCCATCCTCGATTGCCCGATGCCCGAAGGCCTGCAAACACCTCCGGTTGCGGAGGACGAAGCGTCCCCATTGCCCGCATGAAATAATTCCTGTAATTTTTCATGAAATTATCTGACATATATTTCATGAGCCCTCAAGAAGAACTCGCCACCCTCGCCGCGTTGATCCACGACCTGCGCAAGCACAAGAAACTCACCCTCGCCCAACTCGCGCAGAAGATCGAGCGGTCGGTGGGTTTTCTGTCCCAGGTCGAGCGCGGCCTGTCGCGCCCAACCGTCGCCGACCTGACCGCCATCAGCCACGCCCTCGACGTCCCTACAACCTATTTCTACAGCCGGCCCAAACCCAGGGCGGTGGATTGGGTCACCCGCCCCAACGAGCGGCGCACGGTGTACTACGCCAATGGCATCACCGACATCCTCGTCTCGCCGAGCATGAACGGTGCGTTCTCGATGCTCGACAGCCTGTTGGCACCCGGCGCCAACAGTGGTGGACAGACCATGAGCGACCGCGCCGAGCAGGCCGGTTTTGTGCTGGAAGGCGAGCTGACCCTGTGGGTTGAAGGTGAAGCCGATGCAGTCACCCTAGGCCCGGGCGACAGCTTCCATCTCGCCAGCTTCGCCCACTGCCGCTACGCCAACCTGACCGACCTGCCCGCCCGCGTGCTGTGGGTTTACAACTAGGAGCTGCACCCGTGAAAAGCCCCTCTGCAACCTTGCTGGCCGAAGTACGGACCTTCCGCCAGAACCACCCCGATGTGCGCTACGTCGACCTGATCGCCCTGGACATTGCGGGGCATTTCTACGGCAAGCGCTACCCGGTGGACATGCTCGAGAAAGTCGCCGCCGGCAGCCCCTTGAAGCTGCCGCAGAACGCCGTATTGCTGGGGGCCCAGGGCGGGTTGTTCAAGATTGGCGACTACTGCTTCAACGACGGTGACCCGGACGCCAATAGACGCCTGGTGCCGGGTACGCTGAAGCCGGTGAGCTGGGAGTCGCAGCCGCTGGGACAGATGCTGATCAGCTCCGACGGCACCGAAGCGCCGATCGAATTCGAACCTCGCGAAGTCCTGGCCAACGTGCTGGAGCGCCTGCGCCTCAAAGGCATTCACCCGGTCGTGGCGTTTGAGCTGGAGTTCTATCTGTTCGACAAAAAGCTCGACAACGGCCTGCCGCAATTCCCCCGCGACCCGCTGAGCGACGATGCCGACGACCGGCCCACCCTGCATATCGAACGGCTGTCGCGCTTTGGCGACGTGCTGGACGACATGGCGCAAACCGCCACGGCCCAGGGCATCGATATCACGGTGATCACCGCCGAAATCGGCCCGGGCCAGTTCGAAATCAATTTCGGCCATTGCGACGACGGCCTGCGCGCCGCCGACTGGGCTGCCCTGTTCTGCCGCAGCACGCGCGGCGTGGCGCTCAAGCACGGCTACCGCGCCAGCTTCATGGCCAAGCCTTACCTGCAGTTTCCCGGCAGCGGTATGCATGTGCACGTCAGCCTGTATGACGGTGCGGGCAACAATCTGCTGGCGGCGCACCAGCAGCAACCGCTGCGCCACGCCGTGGCCGGTTGCCTGGCGTTGCTGCCCCACTGCATGCCGATCTTCGCCCCCAACCACAACGCTTTGCGCCGCCTCGGCGGTACGGTCAACGCCGCCACCCGCGCCAGTTGGGGTTTCGAAGACCGGGATGCGTGCGTGCGCATCCCCGAGTCAGACCCGCGCAACCTGCGTATCGAGCATCGCCTGGCCAGCGCCGACGCCAATCCCTACCTGGTGTTGGCGGCGATCCTCGCCGGTTTGGAGCATGGCCTCGAAGCCAGGCAGGACCCTATCGCACCGCTGAATGAAGACCGCAGCAGTGGCACCGATTTCCCCGTGGAAATGCTCGACGCCGTGCGCGCCATGCAACATCAGCAGGTGGTGCGCGACAAGCTGGGCGCGGAATTTGTCGATGTGTATTGCGAGAACAAGCGCCAGGATCACCTGGCGTTCCAGCAGGAAATTCATGCGCGGGAATATCGCTGGTTCCTTTAGCCAACGACCACGGGCGAAATGCGAAAGGCCTGACACACATCAAGGAAAGGCTCTAGAACGGGCCTTTCAGGCGAAAAAATTGTCGAACAATCCTGGCCTTGACCGTTGAGAGCGATTATCATCCGGCGCCTTCTCACTACCCGTCGGGTAGTCGTTTCAATGTGTCACCCGAGGCGCCCATGTACCGTTTTTCTTTTCACCGCCCTTTGATTGCCATCAGCGTGGGGCTGGTTTCCCATACCGTCTGCGCAGCCCTGCAACCTGTCGCCGAAGCGCCACTGGCCAGCGACACCCAATTGCACTGCCACTTCAATCGCGACGCCAGTACCGACTGCACCACCACCGAGCACTACACCATTCTCAAGCCCGGCGGGCGCGAAATGCTCTCGCGCATCGACTTCGATTACGCCGAAGACGACCGGTTTGAAGTCATCAGCGCGCAGACAATCCAGCCTGGCGGCAAGCCCGTCAGCCTGAGCGCCCAACACATCGACACCCGCACCGCCCCTGGCTCCGAACATGGGTTTACGCGGGATAAACAGACCTCCCTGGCCTTTCCAAACCTTCGCGTTGGCACACAGATCAGCTACACGGTACGTAAATATCAGCCTGCACAAGCGCTGATATCCCAGTTTCACTACATCCTCATGTTCGATGCAGGCCCCATTCGCAGCGATCACTTCAAGGCGCGCTTTACTGCCGAAACGCCCATCCAGTGGCGCAGTGAATATTTCGAAGGATTTACCGTGACCCCGTCGGCCGACGGCAAGGCATTGGAGATCGTGCGCAAGGCCCCGGTTTACCGAAACTATATCAATGAGCCAGCCGACAGCGCGTACCGGCGTCAGGCGCATATCGAAGTGGGCAGCTCCCTGGACCGCCAGGCCTATTTCGGTGAGTTGGCCCAACGCTACAAGCAGATACTGGAGGCCGCCCTCCCCCCCGACAGCGCGGCGACCGTGGCCCGGGTTCGGGACCTTCCACCCACCGAACGGGTAGCCGCCCTGATGCAGCACATCAACGATCACTACCGTTACCTGGACGATTGGCGCGCGACGGGGCGTGGCTATATACCGTTCGACCTCAAGGACATCGAGGCCCATGGGTATGGCGACTGCAAAGACCTGGCGGTCCTGCTCAGCGCCATGCTCAACGCCAGTGGCATCAAGGCCGAGACCGCGTGGGTCAGCCGTGGCTACAGGGTGAACGCGTTGTTGATTCCCGGCCCCAACGCGCCAAACCATGTGATCGTTCGCGCCGAAGTGGACGGTCAGGTGTGGTGGCTGGACCCCACCAACCCGGTCTTCGCCCCCGGCCAGATCATGCCCGACATCCAGGACCGCTGGGCATTGGTCAACAATGCCCAGGGACAGGTACGTGAAGACCACATTCCCATGGAGCGTCCGGAAACCAGCCTGCGCATGGACAAACAGGTGTACTACGACAAACACGGCCATGGCGCTACCCAGGCCACTATCACGTTCAGCCGCCTGCCGCTGATGCAACTGAGCGTCGCTGATCGCGAGCAAGGCACTACCGCTACCGATGAGGACATCTGCGCCAACTTCGGCAATGGCGTCAGCGACTGTCGGATCACCCGTGAACCAACCGAGTTTGTGGTGCACGACGGCTACAGCGTCAGTGCACGGATGAACGATCAGCGCGCTCTGGAAAAGCTGGGCAATGATTACGTCTACACCGATCCGTCACTGCAAGATCGCTGGGAGAGTTACATCAATTACCGTCGTCAGGGACAACAGACCGACCTGTATCTGGGCAACCCTGAAACCTATGACTACACCTACACCCTGACAGGCGCCAAGATGGAAAAAGCCATCCCCGGCTGCGCAGTGCGCTCGCCCTGGTACGACCTGGACTTGGACGGGAAACTGGAGGATGGCACGCTGCGCTATCACTATCGCCTCAGCCAGAAAAAACGCTGGTTGAGCCATGATGAAGTGGCCAGCGATGCATTCGGCAAGATGATTGACGAGGCTCAGGCCTGTGCCGAGCAGGTGCATCAGGTGGTGAAGCTCTAAAATTCCTGTCTGACATAACAGGGTTCAAATGTGGGAGGGGGCTTGCCCCCTCCCACATTTCAATCAGGTTCCTTCAGTTGGATTCGCCCAGCAACAACCCCTGCTCCCGCGCGCACAACTCCACCACATAATCCCACAACACCCGCAACCGCACCGACTTGTGCAACTCCCGCCGCGAACTGATCCAATAACTGCGCTGGATGCTCTCCCCCGGCAACAACGGCACCAACTGCGCATCGCCCGCCGCCATGAAACAGGGCAATACCGCGATCCCCAGGCCGGATCGCGCGGCCTGATGCTGGGCAATCACGCTGGTGCTGTGAAAGACCACCTTGGGACTGCGACAAAAGCTGCTGAGAAATTTCAGTTCCTGGCTGAACAGCAGGTCGTCGACGTAATCGATCCACGCATGGGCCGCGAGGTCTTCGCGTTTTTCAATCGGTGGATGACGCGCAAGGTAAGTGCGGCTGGCATACAGCGCCAGGCGGTAATCGGTGAGTTTGCGGGTGACCAGTTGATCGACGCTGGGGCGTTCCAGGTGAATGCTGATTTCCGCTTCGCGGTTGAGGATGCTGACAAAGCGCGGCACCGCGACCAGTTCCACTTCCAGGCCGGGATAACGTTCAAACAGCCCGCCCATGCGACCGGCGAGGAACATCACCCCCAGGCCCTCCGCCACCCCCAGGCGAATCTTGCCCAGGGGCGCCGCGCAATGGGTCAGCTCGTCTTCAGCCAGCAGCGCCACGTTTTCCATGGCTTCGGCATGTTTGAGCAGGGCTTCGCCGGACGGCGTCAGCTCGTAACCCTGGGCGTGCTGCACGAACAGCGCCGTACCGAGGCTTTTTTCGATGGCCTCGATATGCCGCGCCACCGTGGCGTGCGTGGTCTTCAAACGTTGCGCGGCGGTGAGCAAGCGGCCGCTGCGCTGCAATTCGAGAAAAAACCGCAGGTCATTCCAGTCGAACATATCGCCTCCTTTGCGCACGCGTGGGCAGCGCTGTTTAAAAACGCACAGCAGCTGGGCAAAAACTAACATTTTTAAGACGAAAACTAACAACTAGGATGGAGCCAATAAGAAAAACAAGCGAGACCCCAGATGCCCACTGCAACTGCTGAATACGATTACGTGATCGTCGGTGCCGGCCCCGCCGGCTGCTTGCTGGCCAATCGTCTGTCCGCCAACCCGGCCCATCGCGTCCTGCTGCTGGAAGCCGGTGGTCGCGATAACTACGCCTGGATTCATATTCCGGTCGGCTACCTGTTCTGCATCGGCAACCCGCGCACCGACTGGTGCTTCAAGACCCAGGCCCAGGCCGGCCTGCAAGGTCGCGCCCTGAGCTACCCGCGTGGCAAGGTACTGGGCGGTTGCTCGTCCATCAACGGCATGATCTATATGCGCGGCCAGGCCCGGGACTATGACGGCTGGGCGGCGCAAGGCAATCCGGGCTGGGCCTGGAATGACGTATTGCCGCTGTTCAAGCGCAGCGAAAACCATTTCGCCGGCGACTCGCCATTCCACAGCGAGGGCGGCGAATGGCGTGTCGAGCAGCAGCGCCTGCATTGGCCCATCCTCGATGCGTTTCGCGACGCAGCAGAGCAGAGCGGCATCGCCAATATCAGCGATTTCAATCAGGGCGATAACGAAGGTTGCGGTTATTTCCAGGTCAACCAGAAGGCCGGGGTGCGCTGGAACGCGGCCAAGGCGTTTCTCAAACCGGTCCGCCAACGGCCCAACCTGACGGTATTGACCGAGGTGGAGGTCGACCGCGTGGTGCTGGAAAACGGCCGCGCCTCCCAAGTGATCGGGCGCCGGCACGGCCAGCAACTGAGCTGGAAAGCCAGCAGGGAAATCGTGCTGTGCGCCGGTGCCGTGGGCTCGCCAGGCATCCTGCAACGCTCGGGTATCGGCCCTGTCCACGTGCTCAAACCCTTGGGCATCGACGTGGTGCATGAACTGCCGGGCGTGGGTGGCAACCTGCAGGACCACCTGCAACTGCGCCTGATCTACAAGCTGGAAAACGCGCGCACCCTGAACCAGATCGCCGGCACCGTATGGGGCAAGATGGGCATGGGCCTGCGCTACCTGTATGACCGCAGCGGGCCGCTGTCGATGGCGCCCAGCCAGCTTGGCGCGTTTGCCCGCTCCGGCCCCGAGCAGACCTCCGCCAACCTTCAATACCATGTGCAGCCGCTGTCCCTGGAGCGCTTCGGCGAACCGCTGCACGCGTTCCCGGCCTTTACCGCCTCGGTCTGCGACCTGCGCCCACACAGCCGCGGGCGCATCGATATCCGCTCGGCCAACCCGGCGGACGCACCGCTGATCCAGCCCAACTACCTCAGCCACCCGGAAGACCTGCGCGTGGCCGCCGACGCCATTCGCCTGACCCGGCGAATCGTGGCCGCGCCGGCCCTGAGCCGGTTCAAGCCGGTGGAATACCTGCCCGGTGACGCGCTGCAAACCGAAGAGCAGCTGCACGAAGCCGCGGCGCGCATCGGCACGACCATCTTCCATCCGGTGGGCACCTGCCGCATGGGCGATGACACGGACGCCGTGGTCGACGCCCAGCTGCGCGTGCATGGCGTGCCGGGCCTGCGCATCGCCGACGCCTCGATCATGCCGCGCATTACCTCGGGCAACACCTGCTCACCGACGCTGATGATCGCCGAGAAGGCCGCGCAGTTGATCCTTTCACCGCACACAAGGAGCCTCGCCCCGCAGAGAGAACTGGTTCACGCAATCTGAATAGCGGCGCCGCACCCGGCGCCGACAGTGGAACAACAATAAATAATCACTGTGAGGGTTACCCGATGTCAGAACATGCTCAACCCCTGGGCTCGGCGATGGATGCGAGCACCGGCAACGACTCGAAGAAAGTCATTTTTGCCTCGTCCCTCGGGACGGTTTTCGAATGGTATGACTTCTTCCTCTACGGCGCCCTCGCGGCGGTGATCAGCAAGCAGTTCTTTGCCGGGGTCAACGACACCACGGCGTTTATCTTTGCGCTGATGGCATTTGCCGCAGGCTTCGTGGTGCGGCCGTTCGGCGCGCTGGTATTCGGCCGCCTGGGCGACATGATCGGGCGCAAGTACACCTTCCTCGTCACCATCATTCTGATGGGCGTGGCCACCTTTTGCGTGGGCCTGCTGCCGACCTATGCCAGCATCGGCATCGCCGCACCGATCATTCTGATCGTGCTGCGCATGCTGCAAGGCCTGGCGCTGGGCGGTGAATACGGGGGCGCCGCCACGTATGTGGCCGAGCATGCGCCTGCCGGCAAACGTGGCTTGCACACCAGCTGGATTCAATCCACCGCCACCCTCGGCCTGTTGCTGTCGTTGCTGGTGGTGCTGGCCTGCCGTTACTTCACCGGCGACCAGTTCGAGGTATGGGGCTGGCGTATTCCGTTCCTGTTCTCCATCGTGTTGCTGGGCATCTCCACCTGGATTCGCATGAGCCTGCACGAATCGCCGGCGTTCCTGAAAATGAAAGAGGAAGGCAAGGCCAGCAAGGCGCCGATCCGCGACTCGTTCGGTAAGTGGGAAAACCTCAAGGTCGTACTGATCGCACTGTTCAGCATCAACGGCGGGCAGGCGGTGACCTTTTATGCGGCGCAGTTTTATGTGCTGTTCTTCCTCACTCAGTTCCTGAAGATGGACCCGGCCCTGGCCAACATGTTGCTGATCATCAGCGTGGTGATTGGCGCGCCGTTCTTCATCCTGTTTGGCTGGCTGTCGGACAAGGTCGGGCGCAAGCCGGTGCTGATGCTTGGCCTGCTGCTGGCGACTTTCCTGTACTTCCCGATCTTCAAGGGCCTGGCGCACTACACCAACCCGGCGATGGACCAGGCGAGCCGCCAGGCACCGATTACCGTGCTGGCCGATCCGGCCACCTGCACCTTCCAGTTCGACCCGGTGGGCAAGGCGCGCTTTGACAGTCCGTGCGACAAGGTCAAGACCTTCCTGGTCAAGCAGGGCCTGCCCTACAGCAGCGTCGCCGCCCCGGCCGGCGCGCCGGTACAAGTCAACGTGGGCGACGTCAGTATCGATGGCTTTGATGAAGCGGCCTTGCGTGGTGCAGTGACGCTGGCCGGCTACCCGAGTTCGGCGGACATGGCCCAGGTCAACAAGGTGATGGTGGTGGCGCTGATCGTGGCACTGATCCTGATCGCAGCCATGTGCTACGGCCCCTTGGCGGCGCTGATGGTGGAACTGTTTCCGACACGCATCCGCTACACCTCGATGTCGCTGCCCTACCATATCGGTAACGGCTGGTTCGGCGGGTTCCTGCCCACCGTGTCGTTTGCGCTGGTGGTGTACACCGGGGATATCTTCTATGGCCTGTGGTACCCGGTGGTGGTGACCGGCGTGAGCCTGATCGTCGGGCTGTTCTGTCTTAAAGAAACGCGGCATGTAGATATCGACAATAACTGAGTTGCCTTAAGCACTGCACATCCCCTGTGGGAGGGGGCTTGCCCCCGATGGCGGTAGTTCAGTCGATGTCTTCAAGACTGATACACCGCTATCGGGGGCAAGCCCCCTCCCACATTCGTCTGTGGTGCCTACATAATTAGCTGTACATCCATACAGATAACGGTTGCTCAATTCGCTTTGAATAAGCATCCTGCAAGGCATCAACCCGATGCGATGTGATGACCATGCAGCTGTACCTCTGTGAAAAACCCTCCCAGGCCAAGGACATCGCGGCCGTGCTCGGCGCCAGTCGCCGGGGCGATGGATGCTGGCTGGGCAATGGGGTCACGGTCACCTGGTGCATCGGCCACCTGTTGGAAACCGCCCCGCCTGACGCTTATGACGCCAAATACAAGCGCTGGGTATTGGCCGACCTGCCGATCGTCCCGGAAAAATGGAAGATGCAGGTCAAGCCCAGAACCGCCAGCCAGTTCAAGGTGGTCAAGCGTCTTCTGGGGGAAGCCAGGGAACTGGTGATCGCGACCGACGCCGACCGCGAGGGTGAAATGATCGCCCGAGAGCTGGTGGAACATTGCCGTTATCGAGGGCCGATCCAGCGGTTGTGGTTGTCGGCGCTCGATGATGCCTCCATCCGCAAGGCCCTGGCCGCGCTCAAGCCCGGCGCGCACACCTTCAACCTGTATCACTCGGCCCTGGGCCGCTCCCGTGCCGACTGGCTGATCGGCATGAACATGAGCCGCTTGTTTACGTTGCTCGGACGTCAATCCGGCTATCAGGGCGTATTGCCGGTCGGCCGCGTGCAAACCCCTACCCTGCGCCTGGTGGTCGACCGTGACCGCAGCATCGCCGACTTCATCCCCGTGGCGTATTGGGCCATCGACGTGGACCTGCGCCACCAAAGCATGACCTTCACCGCGCAATGGCGCGCCGCCGACGATGTCTGCGATGACCAGGGCCGTTGCCTCAACCCGCAACTGGCCCGGGACGCCGCCGACGCCATGAGCCATGCGGCCGATGCGCGACTGGTTAAGCTGCGCACCGAACGCATGCGCGAGGCCGCTCCCCTGCCCTTCGACCTCGGCACCCTGCAGGAAATCTGCTCCAAAAAGCTTGGCCTCGGCGCCCAGGAAACCCTGGATATCGCCCAATCGCTCTACGAAACCCACAAGGTCATCACCTACCCGCGTAGCGATTGCGGCTACCTGCCGTTGAGCCAGCACAGCGAAGCGCCAAAGATTCTCGCTGCACTCGGCCGCGCGGATCCGGCCGTGGGCGAGCTGATGGCCTACATAGACCCCAATCGACGCTCACGCGCCTGGAACGACGCCAAGGTCAGCGCCCACCACGGCATCATCCCCACCGGGGCCGGCAAGGACGTCGGGCAACTCACCGGCAAGCACCGCGCGGTCTACACGCTGATACGCGCACGCTACCTGGCGCAATTTCTGCCCAACCATGAATACGACCGGACCCAGGCGGACTTCGACTGTGCAGGCCAAGCGTTGCGTGCAGTGGGCAAGGTCATCATAGAACCGGGCTGGAAACGCGCATTGCCCGAAGCCCTTGCCCCCGCCAAAGGTCGGGACGTTCCTGCTCCCCAAGCCTTGCCGATGCTGGTGCAAGGCCAGGACTGCGCGGTGGCCAGGGTCAACCTCAAGGACCTGTGGACCCAACCGCCCAAGCCTTTCACTGAAGGCGACCTGATCAAGGCAATGAAAAACGTCGCCAAGCTGGTGGAAGATCCACTGCTCAAGCAGAAACTCAAGGACACCACCGGCATCGGCACCGAGGCCACCCGCGCCGGCATCATCCAGGGCCTGCTGGACCGAGGTTACCTGGTGAAAAACGGCAAGGCACTGTCGGCCACTCCGGCCGCGTTCAGCCTGATCGATGCCGTACCCCGTGCCATCGCCGACCCCGGCACCACCGCCATCTGGGAGCAGGCGCTGGATATGGTGCAAAGCGGCGAAATGAGCCTGGAAGAATTCGTCGCCAAACAAGCCGCGTGGATGAGCAAGCAGGTGGCTCGCTGCACTGGCATGCGCATGACCATCACCGCCGCTGCCAGCCCGGCAATCAAAGGCGCGGCGCCATGGAAAAACAAACGCAAGAGCGCGCCACGCAAGACGACAACCAGCGCCAAGCGGGCAAAAAGGCCGGCAAATGCCGGTTAAAACGCAAAAAAATCCGGCGAATGACGCTTTTCGACGGGTTTGACGACGCTTTGGACCTTGCTGCGACGTAGTGCGTCTAGGATTCTGTAGGGGATAGCTGACTACCTAACAACAACACCGGAGTGGCCGCCATGAAAACCGTCGCAGAATTGCTCAAAGCCAAGGACCAGAAGAACCAGGAGGTCCATACCATCCAGTGGGACCACACCGTGTTCGAGGCGCTGGTGCGCATGTCCGAGAAAAACGTTGGGGCTTTGCCGGTGGTCAAGGACGGCGCAGTGGTGGGGATCATCAGCGAGCGCGATTACGCCCGCAAACTCATCCTCAAGGGGCTGTCATCGGTGACCACCCGCGTAGACGACGTAATGAGCTCCCCGGTCATTACCGTAGATACCCATAAAACGGTCGAGGCGTGCATGAACATCATGACCGACAGTCACCTGCGCCACCTTCCGGTCGTCGAAGACGGCAAACTGCTCGGCCTGCTGTCCATCGGCGACCTGGTCAAGGAAGCCATTGCTGAACAAGCCGCCTTGATCAAACAGCTGGAGCAGTACATCCGCGGCGAATAGGAGATCCCATGCTCGACACGCTGGAACATCAAGCAGACCACCTCGACACGCTGCACCGGGCGATGGTCGAAAAGCGCTTCCTGGTGCTGACCGGTGCGGGCATCAGCACCTCGTCGGGTATCCCCGACTACCGTGACGGCGAAGGTGTGCGCCGGGGCAAAGCGCCGATGATGTACCAGGAGTTCCTCGCCACCGCGCAGGCACGTCACCGTTATTGGGCCAGGGCAATGCTGGGTTGGCCACGGGTGCGCCTTGCCCGGCCGAACAGGGCGCATCAGGCCCTGGCGACGTTGCAACAACGTGGGATCATCAGTGGCCTGATCACGCAAAACGTCGACACGCTGCACGATCAGGCCGGCAGCCACGAGGTGATCGAGTTGCATGGCAGCTTGCACCGGGTGCTGTGCCTGGATTGCCGGCAGCGCAGCGAGCGCGACGCGATCCAGCGGCGGATGGAAATCGACAACCCGCACTTTGCGCATGTCCATGCGGTGCAGGCGCCTGACGGCGATACCTTGCTCGACCCTGTTTTCGAGGAGCACTTCCAGGTCCCATGCTGCCCCCACTGCGAGGGGCAACGGCTGAAACCGGACGTGGTGTTCTTTGGTGAAAACGTGGCGCCTGCTACCGCAGCCAGAGCCATGGCTGCCGTGAACGATGCCGAGGGGCTGCTGGTGGTGGGATCATCGCTGATGGCGTATTCCGCGTTTCGTCTTTGCAAGGCGATGGCGGAACAGGGCAAGCCGGTGATTGCCATCAACCTGGGCAAGACCCGCGGGGATGAGCTCCTGCAGATAAAGATCGAAGCGCAGTGTGAGCAATTATTACCTTTGCTGGTCGAGCGCGTGTAGGAGCGAGCTTGCTCGCGAAAAACCCACAAGCGCCCCGTGCAACTTACTTACCTTACCAAACGCTATCACGCGACCCACCGCACGAAAAATGACGCCCAAGTCACGGTTTTCCTGCATCCCCCCGCCCCCACAGCGATTTATGTAGTGCCTGAAAATAATCACTACATAACCGTTGACGTAAGCTTTTTGTCCTTGCATTATCGAGACGTCTCCCGGATCGGGAGTGTTGGTAACACGCGTTTTGAACAGGCTCGTCTGACCGCCGAGCTGTTTTTCCGGATGTGCACTGCCCACAAGGCAGATTGATGAAGCTGACTGGCCCCGAAAGGGAACGGTACAAGGAGCTAAAGCGCTGCTTGTCTTCGTTATGAAAGCGTTGCGTAGCGGTTCATCAGCAAAACTACATGCATCGGTTCACGACCCTGCCCGTATTCGGCAGACCGTCACTGACGCCCGGTTTTCTGAGCCGGAGACAACTTTGAAGTGTTAACGAATCAATTGATAGATCGCCAACTGGTCAAGGGGCTTACACATGAATCTGAACAACCAACCCACTATCGATGAACTGGCTGAGATGTTTGCCGCGCAGAAAGACACACTCGACGACCATATCCTGTGGATTGGCAAATCGGGCGAAGTTCAACTTGACTGCGTAGCGCCTCACACCGAGGAAGCCGAGTTCGACCGCAATCACCGTGAACTGGCGGCGCGCCTGAAGATGTACCGTCGCGGCCAGGGTTATGTCGGCAAGAAAGCGGCGGCCGATCGCAACTTCATCGAGCAGGTATTCGACACACTTAACAATGCCTGGGCCTCTTTCAAAGACAGCTCGCAAGTTAAAGTGATTGATCGTTACTACTAAGTTGTTGTTCTAATGTGGGGGCTGGCTTGCCAGCCCCCACGTTTATAATGTGGTGTACTCAAAAAGTTGGAAAGCGCCCCCTCCCCGCTTCATCTTTGAAGATATCAAACAACACCTGCGCCGCTGCCGACAGTTCATGCCCAGGCTTGGTCAGTACGCCAATGGGCCGCTCGATCACCGGGCCGGTCAAGGTGATGCAACGGGCGCCCGCCTCCTCCATCTGCCGTGCGCACAATGCCGGCACAGCACTGACCCCCAAGCCGCTGGCAACCATCTTGCCCACCGTAGCCAATTGATGGCTTTCCAGCGCCACGGGCAGTTTCATCTGCAAGGCGCCCAAGTGCTCTTCCAGCATGACCCGTACCGTCGATGGACGCTGGAGGGTGATGAAGGGTTGCTCCAACAGCGTTTTCCAGTCGATCTCGGCCACCTGCGCCAAAGGCGAATCGCCCGGTACCACGGCGATAAACCGGTCCAGGTACAACGGCGTGAACGCCAGTGACGAACCGTCGGACGGCTCGAACGCCACGCCCAGTTCCACCTGGCGATCGCGCACCATCTCCAGCACCTGCTCGTTGATCAAGTCATGCACCGTCACGTTCACCTGAGGGTAACGCGCGCGGAATATCTTCAGGATCGGTGGCAGCAGGTTGCCGGCAAATGACGGCATCGCCGCCACCGTTACACGCCCGCGTTGCAGAGTGAAGCGTTGGCGCAGTTCGTCCTCGGCGTTGTCCCAGTCGGCAATCAATCGACGCGCCAGCGGCAGCAGGGATTCGCCTTCGGGCGTCAGCGCGACATTGCGTGTATTGCGGCTGAACAGGCGCCCGCCCAGGCCTTCTTCCAGGCCCTTGATCGTCAGGCTCAGCGCCGATTGGGACAGGTGCAGACGCTCACAGGCAGCGGCAAAACTCAGGCTCTGGGCCACGGCCAGGAAGGCACGCATTTGTTTAATGGTCATGAGGCTACTTCGCAGGGTGATCGACTATGCTGTTTTCTAAATCAATCAACCTTAAAAAACAACTTAACAAATCAATCCTTCAGCGCAACACTCGGTCCATTGGCTGGCCCACAAACAATAAAAGAGGTGCATATGGCAGGTTTCGATAAGCGCGTGGCGTCGTACGAAGAAGCGCTGGCAGGCCTGGAAGACGGCATGACCGTACTCTCCGGCGGTTTTGGCCTGTGCGGCATTCCGGAAAACCTCATCAATGAGATCAAGCGCAAGGGCACCCGTGACCTGACCGTGGTGTCCAACAACTGCGGCGTCGACGGTTTCGGCCTGGGCGTGCTGCTGGAAGAAAAGCAGATCCGCAAGGTGATCGCTTCCTACGTGGGCGAAAACGCTCTGTTCGAAAAGCAGCTGCTGAGCGGCGAAATCGAAGTGGTGCTGACCCCCCAGGGCACCCTCGCGGAAAAAATGCGTGCAGGCGGCGCCGGCATCCCGGCCTTCTTCACCGCCACCGGGGTCGGCACGCCTGTCGCCGAAGGCAAGGAAACCCGCGAATTCAACGGCCGCCCCTACCTGATGGAAGAGTCCATCACCGGTGACTTCGCTATCGTCAAAGGCTGGAAAGCCGACCACTTCGGCAACGTCATCTATCGTCACACCGCCCAGAACTTCAACCCGCTGGCCGCCACCGCCGGCAAAATCACCGTGGTCGAAGTCGAGGAAATCGTCGAACCGGGCGAACTGGACCCGGCGCAGATCCACACCCCTGGCATCTACGTCGACCGGATCATCTGCGGCACCTTCGAGAAGCGCATCGAACAGCGCACCGTCCGCAAATAATCCACGTCCAGAACAATAAGAGGAATCAACCATGGCGCTTACCCGCGAACAAATGGCTCAACGCGTCGCCCGCGAAATGCAGGACGGTTTCTACGTCAACCTCGGCATCGGCATTCCGACCCTGGTGGCCAACTACATTCCCGACGGCATGGAAGTGATGCTGCAATCGGAGAATGGCCTGCTCGGCATGGGGCCGTTCCCGACTGAAGACACCATCGATGCCGACATGATCAACGCCGGCAAACAAACCGTCACCGCACGCATCGGCGCCTCGATTTTCTCCTCCGCCGAGTCCTTCGCGATGATTCGCGGCGGCCACGTCGACCTCACCGTACTCGGCGCCTTTGAAGTCGACGTCCAGGGCAACATCGCCTCGTGGATGATCCCCGGCAAGCTGGTCAAGGGCATGGGCGGCGCGATGGACCTGGTGGCCGGTGCGGAAAATATCATCGTGATCATGACCCACGCGTCCAAGGACGGTGAGTCGAAACTGCTCAGCCAGTGCAGCCTGCCGCTGACCGGCGCCCGCTGCATCAAGCGTGTGCTGACGGACCTGGCCTACCTGGAAATCGAAAATGGCGCTTTTGTCCTCAAGGAACGCGCACCTGGCGTCAGCGTTGAAGAGATTGTCAGCAAGACCGCCGGTAAACTGATCGTCCCGGACCACGTTCCAGAAATGCATTTCCAGTGAGGACAGATTCCATGCAAGACGTCGTGATTGTTGCTGCCACCCGCACCGCCGTGGGCAGCTTCCAGGGTTCGCTGGCCACTATCCCGGCCCCTGAACTGGGCGCTGCGGTGATTCGTCGCCTGCTGGAGCAGACCGGCCTTGACCCGGCCGAAGTCGATGAAGTGATTCTCGGCCAGGTACTCACCGCAGGCAGCGGCCAGAACCCGGCGCGCCAGGCCTCGATTCTCGCCGGCCTGCCCCATGCCGTGCCGAGCCTGACCCTGAACAAGGTGTGCGGCTCCGGCCTCAAGGCCCTGCACCTGGGGGCGCAGGCGATCCGTTGCGGCGACGCGGATGTGATCATCGCCGGCGGCATGGAAAACATGAGCCTGGCGCCGTACGTATTGCCCGCCGCGCGCACCGGTCTGCGCATGGGCCACGCCAAGATGATCGACAGCATGATCACCGACGGCCTGTGGGATGCGTTCAATGACTACCACATGGGCATTACCGCCGAAAACCTGGTGGACAAGTACGGCATCAGCCGTGAGGCGCAGGACGCCTTTGCCGCCGCCTCCCAGCAAAAAGCAATCGCCGCCCTCGAAGCCGGACGGTTTGCCGATGAGATCACACCGATCCTGATTCCCCAGCGCAAGGGCGATCCGGTGGTCTTCGACGTGGACGAACAGCCGCGTGCCGGTACCACCGCCGAGTCCCTGGCCAAGCTCAAACCCGCCTTTAAAAAGGACGGCAGCGTCACCGCCGGCAACGCCTCCAGCCTTAACGACGGCGCCGCAGCGGTGCTGTTGATGAGCGCCGCCAAAGCCAAGGCCCTCGGCCTGCCCGTGCTGGCACGAATCGCCAGCTACGCCAACGCGGGCGTCGACCCGGCGATCATGGGCATCGGCCCGGTATCGGCCACCCGCCGCTGCCTGGACAAGGCCGGCTGGCAGCTGGCCGACCTGGATTTGATCGAAGCCAATGAAGCCTTCGCCGCGCAATCACTGGCGGTGGGTAAAGAGCTGGAATGGGACGCCGAAAAGGTCAACGTCAACGGCGGCGCCATTGCCATCGGCCACCCGATCGGTGCGTCAGGCTGCCGCGTGCTGGTGACCCTGCTGCACGAAATGATCAAGCGCGACGCCAAAAAAGGCTTGGCGACACTGTGCATCGGTGGTGGCCAAGGCGTAGCCCTGGCCCTTGAACGCGGCTGATCATCCAAGAGCAACACGGAAAAGGCCCGGTTCCACGAAAACCGGGCCTTTTCTTTATTGATCGTTCCCGCGCAGAGCATGGGAACGATCATTACACCCGTGATCAGCGCTTCATACAACGCTGATAGCGCTCATCCACACGTTTGGCAAACCACGCCGTGGTCAGATTGCGGGTAATCTTCGGGCTCTTGAGCACGATGCCCGGCAGGATTGCCCGTGGCAATGGTTTGCCGGCGGCCTTGTCGGCCAGGGCGAACACGCGCTTGTAGAGGGTGGTGTCCTCGAAGTCCAACGCTTCGCCTTGCTCCAGTTGACTGCGAATGCTGGGATTGCGCATATCCAGCTTCGCCCCCAACGAACGCACCGCCAGCTCAGTGGTGCCGGGCAGCAACGAACCATAGCGAATCAAATCCCCATCCAGCGCCAGTTCGGTGCCAGAGGCACGGCTGACGGCGGCCTGGAACGCAGCATTGCGGCTGGCGTACCAACCCGCATTGAAATCGGCAAAGCGGTACAGCGGCTGGTCATAGCTGACCGGGTAGCCCAGCAGATGGGCGATACCAAAGTACATGCCGCCACGGCGAGTGAACACTTCGCGGCGAATCGTACCGTCTACCGTGTAGGGATAACCCCGCGCCTGTTTTTGCGCAAAGTCGATGCTGACCTGCATCGGGCCGGCGGTGTGTACCGGGTTGAAGCCGCCAAACAGCGTGTTGCCCAACGGCACGACGCCGATGAAATCGTCGAAGATCCCGCTCAGGTCCTTCTCGGTGCGCGCAGCATTCAAACGCTCGGCGTAGGTTTTGCCGGTGGGCGAGCGCAATTGCAAGGCGCTGCGCACGACAAACGCCGGCACATGAACCTTCCCGGCACGCCGCAGGATTTCGTCCTGGGCGATCTTGCCCATGCCCGGCACCGGTGGGTCGACCTGATAGGTGGACTCCTGCTCGGTCACCGCCAGTACGGCGCAGATGTTTTCGGTGCTGGGATAGATCTTCTGGGTGTCGAACGCGGTGTAGATATCCTGGGCCCAACCTTCGCGGTCCGCGACCTTGGCCGGGAGCAGGCGCACGATCTGCGTCTTCACCTCGGCCTCGCTGCGCTCGGGTTGCTGCGGACCGCGTGAGGTGGAGCAACCGGCCAGCACCAGTAAAGTTGCAAGGCAGAGGATCAGGCGGCTTGAATACATATGGCTTCCTTGGTGAACGGCGGGTCGGGCGATGGGGATATCGACAGGCAAGTCTAACCGGGGTTCGTGGGTATGCCGAACTCACTGCGACTCTGGCTGAAACTTCCCACATAACCGTCGGATAAGCTCTACTCCCCGCCTCTGAAAACCGCTGCAAAGTCCTTCGCCTGATTAAACAGTGCGAGGGATTGCAGATGGTTTTTCCAGTTAAAGCCCTGATCGACAGGGCTCACCCATGATCGACGCAACCAGCCAAGCCATTGGCTTCCTGGTGTTGGCCGCGATGGATGCAAAGACGCGGGACGTCGAATCCATCCTCAGCGATTTCCGGGGATGCCTGCACCCATACGATACCTGGGCTCAAAGCTTTCTCAGCTTTTCGGCACTGAATGTCGAGCAAGTGTTCAAGGTGGGAGAAGAAGTAGCGCTCGTAGCGCCGATCAATCGGTCCCTCTTTCCCAGCAGCACGGTCGCCACGTGTACAGCCAACGGCACGTTGACCCTGGTGCATATGTTCCAGAGTTCGCGATTCGTGCCGATCGGCAACACGCCGGTCGTGGTGCAGCGCATCGATCCAGACGGCGGTCCGCTGGGGGACCCACTCCATAAGACCATCGGTCCCAGCGGCATTCTGGAAATCACCGAGTGTGATCGCAACCAGAAGTACCGAGTCAGTTTCTACCCCGACGTTTCTTCGGAGCATTTCAAGGCGCTGTACGCTTCTTATCAGTCGGTCATTGCGTCACTGGAAGGCTGGTTGCGCAGTGAGTGGGGAACCACTTTCGAACCCCTGTGGAAGGGGTACTCCGAGGCAAACTTCCTCAAGCGCTACCTTTCGCTGTACGGCGCCTATGCCCGAGGTTTCAGCGACTCCCTTTACTCAATCTGGGACGACGTAGAGCATTTATTTCAATGGCTGTCAGCCCCCCTGGCCAATGCTGAAAAGCTGCTGCATTACTTTTCCCAGGACGAGTTTGAAAAATTACTGACGTTAAGTGCCGAGACGCTCGCCAAGGGTCTGCTGGTGCTGAGCGACGAGCCTTTGCTGTTCATTTACCTGGCGGCGCTGGTCAGCTGGATGCGCATGCTGCCACCGCCCTATATGAACGAAATGCTGGGCGAGATTGGCGCCGAGGTCGTCATCAACCTGTTGTTGGGCCTGGCGACGGGCGGCATGGGTATTGTGCTGCGCATGAGCACGAAAGTGCTGGCTGGCATCAAGTCGCGCCGGGTGCGCAGGTGGCTGGAGCAGATAGCCGAGCAGTTCGGGAAAGTTCGCCTGGTGGGGCATAGCGAAGCGCTTAAGCCGGTGCTGTTGAGCAGTGCAGCGACGCCGATCAAGGCAGTGCCGGTGGCGCCGTTGAAGGCGGGCGATACGCTGGTTTCGAACCCGGTGCCGATGGTGCGCAACAAGACGCAGCGTACGGCGTTGGTGCGCCAGGAGCCGGTGGATGATGTGCCGGCCGTGGCGTCGAATCCTAAGGGCGATGCGGCGGCTTCTGCGGACAAGACCGTTACCCACGGTTGCCCGGTGTCGATGGTCACCGGCGAGGAACTGCTGACCCTGACCGACGGCGCGCTGGATGGGATCTTGCCGTTCGAGTGGACGCGCTTGTATCGCACCAGTGCGGTGGACGTGAATTGCGGGTTGGGGTTTGGCTGGAGTCATGCGCTGGCGCATCGGCTTGTGATTTCAGGCAACTCAGTGGTGTGGACCGACCATGAGAATCGCTCGACCACCCTGCCCTTGCCGACGGTGGCTCGGCCGGCGATTACCAACAGCCTGGCGGAAGCGGCGATTTATTTGGGCTCGGCTCCTGACGAGTTGGTGCTGGCCCAGTCTTCCCGGTTTTATCACTTTTGCGCCGGTGTGCTGACGGCGATCAGCGATGCGTATGACAACCGGTTGCGCATTTTCCGGGATCGGTTAGGGCGTATTGAGCGGCTGGATAACGGTGCAGGCCGTTCGCTGTTTTTGCGGTATGAATTCGACCGCATCGTGGCGGTGGACTACCAGGTGCATCGCGCCAAAGGCCATGAACCCTTCGTTTGGGTGACCGAGCAGAACGTCGTTTCCTACGCCTACGACGACGCCGGACGACTGGTGTCGGCGACCAATGCCGTCGGTGAACGCGAGGTTTATCGGTACGATGAACAGCACGTCATTCTTGAGCGGCAGTTGGCCGGTGGGGCGAGTTTCTTCTGGGCGTGGGAAAGGTCTGGTAAAGCCGCGCGCTGTGTCCGGCACTGGGCCAGTTTTTCGCAGATGGACACGCGGTATGTATGGGGCGATGACGGCAGCGTCAACGTGCACAACGCCGATGGCAGCCAGGAAGTTTACGTGCATGACCAGCGTGCGCGACTGGTACAGCGCATCGATCCCGACGGCGCCCGACATTTCAAATCCTACGACGACAAGGGCCGACTGACCGTCGAGCAGGACCCGCTGGGCGCGGTGACGGCGTATCAGTACGACGCCGCCGGTCGCTTGGTCGCGCTGTTTCCGGGTGAGGATGAGCCGACGTCCTACGAGCATGACAATGGTTTCGTACGGGTCGTGCGGCGTGGTGAGGCGGTCTGGAAATACGAGCGTAATGAGCAAGGCGATGTCATCCGCAGGATTGATCCGGAGGGCAACGCGAC
>NZ_CVTK01000040.1:0-275 GCF_900004785.1 Pseudomonas sp. 28 E 9
AGCCTGCGTTCGGCCAGCGTGGTTTAACGGGGCGCCTGAGATCAAAAGCAAAAGCGCGGCGGCCTTAGAGCCGACCGGGATTTTTTGTCGATCCTGGCCAAAAATGTGGGAGGGGGCTTGCTCCCGATGGCGGCCTCAGAGCCGACCAGGATGTTGAGTCGATTCCGGTCCAAATGTGGGAGGGGCTTGCCCCCGATGGCGGCCTCTGGGCTGGCCAGGATGTTGGATCGGATCGAGTACATATCCGTTTCTGCGGTAACGGCTGCTAGTGGTTC
>NZ_CVTK01000040.1:394-58600 GCF_900004785.1 Pseudomonas sp. 28 E 9
CCGGGATTTTTTGTCGATCCCGGTGCAAATGTGGGAGGGGGCTTGCCCCCGATGGCGGCCTCTGGGCTGGCCAGGATGCCGGGGGCATATCCGCTCCTGCGTTCAGCCAGCATGGTTTGACGGGGCGCCTGAGATCAAGATCAAGAGCGCCTCGCTTCGCATCGTGGTTACGTTTGGCGCTGCAGCGTTGTGTAGATGCCTATGGTCAGTAGCGAAGCCTGACGGTGGTGCCAAGCGTGCGTTCGCTGCCGGTCATGACGCCGTAGTCACCGGCGCCGAGCAATGAGTACACGGCGCTGATGTACTGGCGGTCGAAGACGTTGCGCACCCAGCCTTCCACTTCCCAGGCACGGTCCTGGCTGCGTAACCCAAGGCGCAGGTTGGTCAGGCCGTAGCCGGGTTGATAGCTGCCTTCGCCGCCTTCGAGGGTGCCGTAGTAGCCGGTCCTGAAGCTGTAGTCGATAGCGCTGTAGGCTTGCAGTCCATACGCAAGCGGGTGGACGTGGTCGAGGCCGGCGCTGAAGCTCCATTGCGGCGCGTTGTAGAGACGATCGCCGCTGAGGTCGCAGTTCCACTGGCCCGAGGCCGGGGGGCAGGGGGCGTTGGGGAAGCTGCGGTAGCGCGCATCGCTCCAGGCCAGGCCCAGGCGGACGGTGAGCGGGGCGGCGAGTTGCCAGGAGGAATCCAGTTCGATGCCGCGCAGGCGGACTTTGCCGACGTTGATCAGGTTGTCGCGCAGCGGTGGCGCGAACGGCGAGGTCGGCGGGCTGTAGGTGAGCGCCTGGTAGTTGTCGACGTCGGTCTGGTAGACGGCAAGGTCGAGCATGGCGCGCTCTTCCCAGAAGCGCGTCTTCACGCCCAGTTCCAGTGACGTGGCGCGCTCCGGTTCGAACGTGGGGGCGGCGAATGGGCCGACCACGTCGAAGTTGATCCCGCCGGCCTTGTAGCCCCGCGACGCACTGACATAGCCCATCACCGCATCGTTGAAGCGGTAGCTGGCGCTGAGCAGGCTGGAGAGGCTGTGTTCTTCAATCGAATCTTCGCGGTAATAACCACCGCCGAGTGCGATGCCACGCAGCAATTGCCCGCCCGCCTGGAAAGCCGGAGGCAATCCATTCAGCGGAGCGAGGTGGCTGACGTCGCGCAAGATCCAGCCGTCCTTGCGTTCCTGGCTGTAGCGCAGGCCGCCGGTGAGTTCCAGCCGATCTATCGGACGCCAGGACACCTGACCGAAAACGGCGCGGCTGTCGCCTTTCTGTTCGCCATCGGAGCGTTGCCGGGCGCCCTCCAGCAGCATGGCCGGCACCTGGTCTGGCGCGGTGAAGGTGATGCCATAGTTTTTTTTCAACGACGCCAGTTGGTCGCCGACGAACCATGGCGCGGCGTCCTTGCCGAATTCGACGTCGATCCTGCGGTCGAGCTGCTGACGCAGGTAATAGAGCCCGGCCACATAATCGATGGACGGGCCCGCCGTGCCGGACACACGCCATTCCTGGCTGAACTGCCGGTGACCCAGCGCGGTTTCGGACTCGGCGACCGACAGCGCAGTGCTGTCGCCGTCGCGGGTCGCGCGGTAATCCCAGTCGCGGTAGGCGGTGATGCTGGTAAAACGCGTGGCCGCGTCCAGGTCCTGGTTCAACTCCAATGACACGCCGTTCTGCACGGTCTGCGGACGGCCCGGTGCGTCGACGCGTGTCTCGCGTTGGTAAGGGGAGGGTCCTGCCAGCGCATAGCCAAGGAACCTGGCGCGCTGGCGCGTCTGGGCGCTGTAGTGGCTGGCCAACAGCACATTGCCGGCCTCGTTTTGCTCGGCATGGTCGGCGATCAGGCGCGCGCTGAAGTCCGGGTTCGGCGTCCACAGCAATTGCCCGCGCAGGCCCTGGCTGTCGGTGTCGCCGAGGCGCGTGCCATCCTGCAGGTTGCGCACGGAGCCATCAGCCGAACGGTTGAACACGTTGAGGCGCCCGGCCAGAACGTCATCCTGCAGCGGCCCGGAAACCACGCCGCGATATTCGCGCAAACCGTGCTCGCCCTGGCTGGCTTCAAGGCTGGCTTCAGGTTCAAAGGTGGGTGGGCGGGTGATGATGCTCAGCGCGCCGGCGCTGGTGTTCTTGCCGAACAAGGTACCTTGCGGCCCGCGCAGGACTTCGATGCGTTCGATGTCCATCAACTCGGTGAAGGCCATGCCCTGGCGCGCCTGGTAAACGCCATCGACGTAGGTGCCGACGCTGCCTTCCAGGCCATCGTTGTAGGGGGTGGCGCCCAAGCCGCGCAGTCCGAACCCGGCGAAGCGGGCGTCATGACCGGACACCACCAGGCCGGGTACCCGCTGCTGGATGTCCTGAAGCCGATGCAGGCCGGCCTCGTCCAGTTGATCACCATAGAGGACGCTGATTGGCATCGGTACGTTTTGCACCGCTTCCTCGCGGCGCCTGGCGGTGACGGTTGATTCATCCAGCGTGAGCAGGCCGGGGGCTTCCGGTCCGGCATTTGCCGGCGCCCAGGGCAGTGCCACGACACAGCCGAGCCAGAGCAGCGGATAACCTGGACCCGGCATGCTAAACCTCCCTGGCCATCTCGCGACGCACCGTGTCCGGGCAGGCCAGCGCCTTGACCCTGGCCAGCAATTCTCGGCTGTCGGCGGGCTTGAGCAGTACCGCGTCGAACGCCAGGGCATCCGGATAATCCTGCGGCCTGCGTGGCGGGATCGCCGAATACAGCATCACGGGCAGAGGCCCGCAGTGATTGCGCACTTGCCGCAGCAGCTCCCAGCCGTCCATGCCGGGCATCATCTGGTCGCTGATCAGCAGATCGACCGTTTGTGCGGCCAGGCAGGCCAGGGCGGCTTCGCCGTCCGCCGCCAGGCTCACGTCAAACCCATAGCCGGCCAGCAGGTCGTACAGCCATTCGCTGTTCTGCAAGGCGTCATCCACCAGCAGAATATGTTTGCCCCGGCCGTCGAGCGGCGCGGCGTTGTTGTCGACGATGCCCAATTCCAGATCCTGTTCCCCGGCGCAGTTGAGTCGCAGGCGAAAACTGAAGTGGCTGCCGCCCTGTTCACTGGCCTGTGGTTCGAGCCGGCTGTCCATGCGCGCCAGCAACTGCGTGACAATCGACAAGCCCAGCCCGCTGCCGTCATAGCGCTGCGCATTGCGGCCGCGGCGGAACGGTTGCAGCAGGTGTTCGAACTCGTGTGGGTCGATGCCGATGCCGGTGTCGATCACGCTGAAGCGCAGCGCCACGCTCTCGGCCGTCGCGCCCGGGTCAGCGCTGACTTCGAACCGGATCTGGCCGTCGCGGGTGAACTTTGCCGCGTTCGCCAGCAGGTTCATGAGGATTTGCCGAAGACGTGTGAAGTCAGCCTCGACCAGTGGCGGCAGGTCATCGGCCAGCCGCGCTTCGAAGGTGTTGCCCTGGCGCGCGGCGAGAAAGCCGGCCTCATCAATGATCTCCTTGAGGAAACCGTACAGGTAACCTGGTGCGAGGGTCAGTTGCATGTGCTCCAGTTCGCCACGGGAAAATTCGAGCATTTCATCGATCAGTTCCAGTTGCTGGCGCGCATTGCGTTCGATCGTGGCCGGATAATCGCGTTTCGGCCCGGCGTGCAGCAGGCGCGCATAGTCGATGATGCGTACCAGCGGCGAGCGCAGGTCGTGACTGATCCGCGCCATCAGGGCGCTGCGCGCCGCCAGGGATTCGCGCAACTGCGCGGTGCGCAGCGCCACCGTGCTTTCCAGGCGTTCGTGTTCGGCCTGGCGTTGTTGTTCAAGGCTGGACAGCGCGTGCCTTTCACGGTCGCGGCTGCGCACGACTTCCATGATCAGGGTGCACACCAGCAACGCCACGCCCGCCAACGTGGACGATAAGCTGTATTTGCTGGCCGGCGACTGCCAGGGCAACTGTTCCTGCGGGAAGAACATCCGCATCAGCAATTGGCCCAGCAAGAGTCCCGGCACCAGCCAGGCCATCCAGCTGTAACCCAGGCGGTGGCGCCAGGCCATGCATAACGTGGCGAGCAGCACTGCGTAGAAGCTCATCAGCGACCATTGGACTATTTGCGCGCCCTGAACTGCATCGACGTTCAGCCACCAGAGCCGGCCCACAAGGCAGCTCGACAGGGGCACCCAATAGCTCCAGCCAATGGCTTTGGGCAGGCGCGATACCTGCAACAACACACGCATGTAGGCCAGGAACAGGACGAACGAGACTACGCTGGCGCAGGTCAGCCACTCGCGCGTCCAGCCCAGCGCAGCGGGCCAGTAGACCAGGTAGCCGTTGAGGATGCCGGTCAGCAGGATGTAGCTGAGCACCGCACCCGCATTCACGGTCAGCAACCGGGAGCGCAGGATCCAGCCGACGATCAGGCCGAATGGCACGACCAGCACGACGATGCCAAGGGTGAGTCCGTCGCTCAGGTAGGTCTGTTGCTGACTGCGCAACAGCGCCGGTTCCGACCACAGTTGCGGCTCCAGCAGCAGTTGGAAATAGCCGGTCACGCGGATGAGCACCGTGACGTGTTCCCCGGCGGCCAGCGAGATCGGGAACGCGGGCTGACGCGAGGGGGGCTGGGGCCATTCGATCAAGGGATGGGCGCTGCCGGCACGTGCATCGCTCCAGTGTCCATCGGCGCGCTGGTAGACGCGAATGTCCTCCAGGCGCGGCGCCCCGACCACCAGCAGGCGCGAACACGCCACGTCGCTCGCGTTGGTGAGCTGCACGCGCAACCAGAACGCCGAGCGGCTATAGCCTTGGGTCGGCCAACCTGGGCGTGGGGTGGCGAAACGCGCTTCGGGCAGTCGAGCAATATCGTCAACGCTCAAACGGGCCTGGGTATCCTCGAACACATGCAGCGTGGGCATCAGGTCCAGGTGCTCGGCCCGGCACATATCCACGGGGGCGGCGCGCAGCAGGCCTGCGAATAGCAATGCCATTGTCAGCAACAGGCACTGTTGAAATCGCATCAGGCCTGCTCGTTGCCCAGGGAGTGCTGGCGGAACTGGCTGGGCGTCATGCCGATGCGCTGGCGGAATGCGGTGGTGAAGTTGCACGCATTGCGAAAGCCCACCAGTTCGGCGACGTCCTGCACGCTCATGGCGCTTTCGCAGAGCAGTGCCTGGCCCCGACGCAGCCTTGCATCGCGAATGTAGGCGAACACGGTCAGCCCCAGGTGCTCACGGAAAATCGCCGAGAGGCGTTTTTCATGGGTGCCGACTTTTTGTGCCAGGCAGGGCAGGGAGGGTATGTCGTCCAATTGATGTTCAATCACGCGCATGGCCGCCCTCAACACGATTTCATCGCCTTGCGGTGCTGGCTCGGCCAGGCTGGCCTGAACGGGCGGCGGCGCTCGCCAGGTCAATTGCAGATGAATCCGGATGCGCGCCAGCACTTCCTCGGGAGCGTAGGATTTGGGGATGTAGTCCACCGCGCCCACGGCCAGCCCTTCGAGGCGTTCCAGTGAAGTATTTGCCGATGACAGGAACAGGATCGGCGTATGCCGGGTGGCCGGCGCCTCGCGTAACAGCCTGCACAGGCTGAAGCCGTCCATGTGTGGCATGTGAACATCCAGCACGATCAGGTCCGGACGCATGGCGAGTGCCCGTTGATAGCCCTGATGGGCATCGCTGGCAACCGAGACGCGCCAGGACTGGGTCTTGAGCAGAATGAGCGTGGCACGGATATCTTCAGGGGCGTCGTCGATCAGCAGAATATGCGGCACCGCGTCCTGCGCAGTCGCTGCCTGCCTTTCGTGGTGGCCATTGTTCATTCGCCAGGTTCTCTTATCTGTTTTGTTGCCGCGACATCGTCAGCGAACCCGGGGGGATTCGTCGGCAGGCCTTCGCTCGAGCGTTGTCTGCCTGCCGGATTGCCGCACTTTAGAGCGTTTTGCAACGATAAGTCACGTCACGCCTTAGCTGACCTGGGCGGCCAGCGTCCTTTCAACCCGGGAGTCGGCGTTGAAGTCGAGGAGGGAAATAAAGCTGTCCATCAGCGGTGATTGGTTGAGGGTGTTCCAGCCCATATACAGGCCGATCGATGGGTTGGGGGCGGCGGTCAGCGTAGAGATCCGGCGAAACAGGACCTTGTCGCGCGTGATTGAGTTGGCAATTGACTCAGGCACCAGCGCGACGCCAAAACCACAGGCCACCAAGCCGATCAAGGTCTGGATCTGTGCGGCCTCCTGCACCACCCTGGGATAAAAACCGGCAGCTTCGCACAAGGCGATAAGCTGACTGTGATAGCCGGGGCCCAAGGCTTCGGGGGTGAATACGAAGTCTTCCCCGGCGAAATCCCGCAAGTCGATCGGGCCCTCCTCAGCCTTGGGGTGATGAACGGGCAGCGCCAGCACGATCTCTTCATTCAGCACGAGACGTGATTCGAAGTTTTGCGCGGAAATCGGCAGCTGGCGCATGAAGGCGATATCCGCTTCTGCGCAGAGGATGGCCTTGGCCTGGCTGGCGGAGGGCATCTCCCGGATGACCAATTGGACCTTGGGAAAGGCCTCGCGAAACTGACGCAAGGTATTGAGCAGCGACTCGTAGCCGGCGATCGATACTGCGGTCACCGTCAGTGTGCCCGCGATCCCTTCGGACACTTGACGGGCACGTTCGATGCCCAGCTCCAGCTCCTTGAGCGTGCTGTAGGCAGCCTTCAGGAACGCACCGCCGGCGGGGGTCAGGTTGACCCCGCGTTTATTGCGGGTGAACAGCCTGAACCCCAGTTTATCTTCCAGCCGATTGATCGCCTGGCTCAACGGCGGCTGGGCCATGTGCAGGCGCAGGGCTGCCTTGTGGAAGTGCAACTCTTCAGCCACGGCGATGAACTGGCGCAGCAGGCGGGTTTCGATCATTTCTTCTGTTCCTTCATTGAACTGATCAGCAGGCTTACATGGACTCGACATTAACTTGATATTAATCAGGTATCAACTTTGGCCGCCGTTAGTATTAAACAGGTCCGACAGACATTGTTAGGGTAAAGGGCACTCCAGAGGAAATAGTCAATGAACTTTACCGGAAGAACTGCGATTGTAACGGGCGCGGGTCGGGGGCTCGGCTTTAGTTATGCGCGCCTGTTAGCCACTTTGGGCGCCAACGTCGTGATCAGTGATGTCGGGGCCGATAAGCTCGGCGCAGGGGGCGATGGTTCGATTGCCATGCACGCGGCACACACCCTCAAGGACAAAGGGTTGCGCGTGGTGGGGCATCACGGTGACCTGTCCACCGAACAGGGTTGCCAGCAATTGGTGGAAAAGGCCATCGAGGCATTTGGGCAACTCGATATCCTGATTCACAATGCCGGTTGGGTCGGTTATCAACCCATTGAAGAGGCTGACGCACTGTTCATGGGGCGCGCGGTGGATATCAATATTTATACGCCCGTATGGTTATGTAAGTTTGCCTGGAAATATCTGAAACACTCCACTGCTGCGCGGGTCGTGCTGACGTCTTCCGACCGTGCGATGTATCAGCACTACGCGCAACCGGGCCTGGTGGCGTACGCCGCCGGCAAGATGGCCCAACTGGGCATCATGAACGCGTTGAGCATCGAAGGCGCACCCGTGGGCATCCTGGTCAACGCGGTATCGCCGGTGGCCAAGACGCGTATGTGGGGCGTGACCGAAGCGCCGGAAAACCTCAAGCCCGAATGGGTGGCGCCTGGCGTGGCCTTTCTGGCATCGCAGCAATGCAAGGATTCGGGTTATGTGCTGCGCGCCAGCAACGGCCAGTTCACGGCGACGCGGTTTGTCGAAAACCCGGGTGTCGACTATCCCGTCGATCTGGCCCGCGTCAAAGCCGCCAGTGCCGAGCAGGTTGCGCAACGTTGGCACGAAATCAAGGAGTGTTGAGTATTTCTGCTCAGCATGCGGTGACTTTTCCGAGGTCGAGTTCTCTGTTCTTTGGTTGTGGGATCTTTCGACGTACGTTTTCGTACAACACGTGCTAAAGAAAGAAAAAGCGCGCCGATACAATCGTTGAGGTTTGAGTAAACCAGGTGTTCTGCGGGTTTGCCTTCGTAGTGTGCATTTACACGCCTCTATACGGCCAGGGAAAGGCCCATCTCGGGACTTACACAATGCTCAACAAACTCAGCATTTCGCAAAAGCTCTATGTCAGCTTCTTCATTATTGTGTTGTTGATTGGACTGTTGGTAATAAGCGCTTACCGGGGCTTCGGGCAGGTTGAAGAGGCGACCAGGAGTAACGTTCACAGCTATGAGGTTCTCAGTGGCATTCAGGTAGCGCTAGAACAATTGATCAATATTGAAACCGGCATGCGCGGTTTTGTCATATCGTCAAAAGATGCTTTTCTGGAACCGACGATAGCGGGAGAAAAACGCTTTGGCGAAGTGTTGGCCCTACTGAAAAACCTGACGGCCGATAATGCGCAGCAACAACAACGCCTCGCTGCATTGGGCGACACCCAGAAGCGTTGGATCGACGAAGATGTCCACCCGATCATTGCCCAGCGCCGAGATTTGACCCAGCGCAATGCACCTGACGAAGAGCTGGGCCAGCGCATTGCATCGGGCGCTGACAAGACCAAGATGGACAGCATGCGCGCTGTGTTATCGCAGATTGCTGACGCCGAGAACAAACTCCTGGATACCAGAACTCAGCAAATGACCGACGCCAAGCATTTTGCGTTGGTGGTCCTGTTTTGCGGCGGCGTTGCAGCGGCGATTCTGTCCGTGATTCTGGCCACGTCTTTGGGTCGAAGCACCACCGCGCGCCTGCAACTGGCGATTGACGCCGCCACGGCGATTGCCAACGGCAGACTCGACACCGTGATCGACACAAGCAGCCATGACGAGTTGCCCAAAGCCTTTGACCGTATGCAGAACCGCCTGCGTGAAATGATTCAACAGATCAGTCAGGCCGCCAGTCAACTGGTCGTGGCTGTGCAGCAAATCTCAGGTGCATCCGAGCAGCTTTCCGGCGCCATTCAAGAACAATCAACGTCGGCGTCGATGATGGCGGCCACCGTCGAAGAACTGACGGTCAGTATTCATCACGTCTCCGAAAACGCGGATGAAGCCCACAAGTTGGCGACCCGTTCAGGCCAGCAGTCGAACGACGGTGCGCAGGTCATTGAAAATACCCTGTCCAGCATGATGGGGATTGCCAAGACGGTGCAGCTTTCCTCCACCCAGGTCGCGGGGTTGGGTCAACACTCGGAGCAAATTTCCTCGATCGTCAGTGTCATCCAGGGCATCGCTGATCAGACCAATCTACTGGCACTCAACGCCGCGATTGAGGCGGCTCGCGCGGGTGAGCAAGGTCGTGGGTTCGCGGTGGTAGCCGATGAGGTGCGGCTGCTGGCGCAGAACACCGGCAAGTCGACCAAGGAAATCGCGAGCATGATCGAGAAAATTCAGCTTGGCGTACGCGACACCGTTGAAAGCATGCGCAGCGGCGTTCAGGAAGTGGATCATGGCGTGGAAATGGCGGGTACTGCCGGTCACGCCATTGTCGAGATCCGCGACAGCTCGGACAAAGTCCTGAAAGTGGTCGATCAAATCTCGTTTGCCTTGCGTGAACAAACGGCTGCAAGCCAGGATGTTGCGCGTAATGTCGAGCGCTCAGCGCAGATGGCTGAGCAAAATAATATGTCCGTCCAGGAGTTGCTTAAAACCAGCGGCGGATTAAAAAGCCTCGCCACCAGCCTGCAACTTGAAGTGAGCAAGTTTCAGCTCTAGCATTAAGCGTTTGCCGTCATGCAGGATGTGCAGCAGTGGAAACTGCCGCAGATCCGGCGGCTGGCCATTGACGAACAACTCCGGGCTGGCCACTGCCATATGTCGTTCCATCACCAGCAACTGACTGCTGCAATGGTTGGCCGCTTCGAGGCCGAAGCGGATGTGCCAGTCGATTTCCGCGAGGTTGTCGTTACCGTGTGCTGCCTGGATAAATGCGGCGCCTGTGAGTTCTTCGCGAGCAAGCTCGCTCCTACAAGGGATTGCGTGCTCCTTGCAGGAACGAGGTTTGCGCGCGAAAGCGTGCTCAAGAACACCAATGTCAGGCGCCCCGTTAAACCACGCTGGCACACCGAGCCCAGGCGAGGTGCCGAGTGGTGGGGCAAGAGACGGATATGGACTCGATCTGAATACTTAATTGGGTAAAGCTTTTAAAGCACTAATTGCCATTCAAGGGGTTTGCCGCTGGTGCTTCTTCATACGGTAGGCAAATTGAGCACGGCTGAGCCCTACGAGTCTGGCGGCCGCGGCCAGGTTGCCGGCGCTTTGTTGCAACGCTTCAGTGATCAGGCGCGATTCAAGGCCTTCGATGGAAACCCCCTGGTCCAACGGGTCGAGGGTACCCAGCAGCGTCGCGCGCGGCGCCTGCGCGGTATTTGACAGGCCACCCTGGTCGTCGAGGCCATAGGGCTCGGCGGGCATCGGTTCGTTGCGAAACAGATGCACCAGGTCAATGGCCTGGCCTTCATCGCTTGCAATCAGGCCGCGTTCGATGAGGTTTTGCAGCTCGCGCACATTGCCCGCGAAGTCGTAGCGCAGCAACGTCTTCAGGGCGCGCATCGTCAGGCCTGCCGGGGTCCGGGCGTAGTCCTGGCAGAAGCGCGTCAGGAACGCATTGATCAGCAGCGGGATGTCGTCCCGGCGTTCACGCAGCGGGGGCAGGGCGATGGGGTATACATTCAGCCGGTAGAACAGGTCTTCGCGAAAGCTTCCGTCTGCCACCGCTTTACGCAGGTCGATATTGGTGGCGGCCACCACGCGCACATCCACCTTGATCCCGCGCACCCCGCCGACCCGTTCGATTTCCCGTTCCTGCAAGGCTCGCAGCAACTTGCTTTGCCCGGGCAGGCTGAGGCTGGTGATTTCATCCAGGAACAGGGTGCCACCCTGGGCCCGTTCGAACCGCCCGGGGCGCGAGTGCGTAGCGCCGGTGTAGGCGCCGCGTTCGACACCGAAGAGTTCGGCCTCCACCAGGTTATCCGGGATGGCGGCGCAATTGAGTGCCACAAACGGGCTGTCATGGCGACGACTGAGCTGGTGCAACTGGCGCGCAAACATCTCCTTGCCCACGCCGGACTCACCGCTGATCAGCACCGTCGCGGGCGTCAGTGCAACCCTTTGCAGCGCTTGCATCGCCGCGTTGAACGCGGCACTGGCGCCCACCAACGGTTGCGGCTGGCGGGTTCCGCCACTGCTGGCGACGAGGCCTGCGAGCGTGGGGATAGCAGGGCCAGTGACGGCCTGGGACACATTCAGGTAGCGCAGGTCCTGCTCGACATCACCCCATTGCTCGGCGGTCTTGCCAATCACGCGGCAACGGCGATGGCCCATGCCGCGGCATTCCACTTCGCGGAAAATCACCATTTGCCCGAAGAGACCACTGACGAAGCCGATGGCATAGCCGGTTTCGGTCCAGCACACCGGGTCCTGGCCGATGCCGTAGGCCCCCACATGTTCATCGGCTTCGCACGAGTGGTGCCAGAGAAATTCCCCTTCATAGAACCCCGAATCGGCATCGAACTTGAAGTGCAGCGGTTCGACCTTGGTCATGCCTTCCAGGGTGTGCAGGTGAGTCCCGGCGCGAAACACCGCGGCGGCATCGGCCTGTGGCCAGCGCTCGCGGATCAAGCGCGCATCCCGTGCGCCGGAGGCATAACCGGTGCGGGTGAACAGGCCCCGGGCCTGGTCCAGTCCCAGGCGCTCGATGACCTCGGCGCGCAGGGCGCCGAACGACGAACTGTGCAGCAACAACATACGTTGATCGTTGAGCCAGATGCGCCCGTCTTCGGGGGAAAAAAACAGGCAGTCGGCCAGTTCCGCCGTGGTGGGCGAGCTGCTGTCACTGAGTTGGCGACTGTCGCCGCGCGGAGGGTAGGGCGCGGTGGCCACCCGGTCGTCGGGCAGCGCGCTGTGGGGATTAGTCATTGTTATGCCCCTGCAAAGCGAGTGATCGATATGAGCAACTGCTCAGATAGTTATAAAACATAACCTTATCAATTGAACAAGTGGCAGAGCCCGGGTTTTTTGCCGGTGAACGCCCCAGGCGTGTGAGCGCTGCGTGGCAGGCCCCGACCCAGAGCCCTCGCCGGTTTATGTACGCGCCTTTGCGTGCAAGCGGCACAGCCTTTGCTCAAGACCGGATGCGGCGTGTGCACCCTGTGCAGACGATGACAATTACAAGAACCGGAGCTGCCAATGCCAGTGTCTGAGACCACCCCCTTTCTACAGCGGGCCATCGCGTCCGAATGCCTGTTCAACGGCGACTGGATTCCTGTTTCGGGATCTGTGATTGACGTGATTGAACCCGCCACCGGCGAACCCCTGATGCGTTGCGCCATGGCCAATGCGGCCGACATCGCCATCGCCTGCCGCAGCGCGGCTCTGGCGCAGCCTGCCTGGGCTGCGTTGGGCCCACGGGAGCGCGCCGAGGTATTTCGCAGAGCGGCGGACCTGGCCCAGCGGTCCTTCGCCGAGCTGGCGCTGTACGTCGCCCGGGAAACCGGCGGCGCGTTGTTCAAGGGCGAGCACGAAGTGCGTGAAGCGATTGTGCTGCTGCATCAGGCGGCGGGGCTGTTGTCCCAACCTCACGGGGTGGTACTGCCCAGTGCTGCCGGCCGACTGTCCTATGCACGGCGCCAGCCCCACGGCGTGGTCGGGGTGATTTCACCGTTCAACTTCCCGCTGGTGCTGTCACTGCGTTCAGTGGCTCCGGCGCTGGCGGCGGGCAATGCCGTGGTGCTCAAACCCGACCCACAGACTCCGGTCAGCGGGGGGTTTCTCATTGCCCGGCTGTTCGAAGAGGCGGGCTTGCCCAAGGGCCTGCTGCAGGTGTTGCCCGGCGCGGCGCCGGCGGGGGAAGCGCTGTGCCGCGATCCGAATGTGCGGATGATTGCATTCACCGGGTCCACGGCGGCGGGGCGCAAAGTCGCTGAAGTGGCCGGTCGACACCTGAAAAAGGTTGCACTGGAGCTGGGCGGGAAAAACCCGCTGATCATTCTCAAAGACGCCGACCTCGACCTGGCCGCGAGCAATGCAGCCTGGGGCGCCTGGCTGCATCAGGGGCAAATCTGCATGGCGACCGGGCTGATTCTCGTGCATCAATCCATCGCCGAAAGCCTCACCCGCAAGTTGGTGGACAAGGCGCGGGCGCTCACTGTGGGCAATGCCGCCCAGGGTGAAGCGGCGCTCGGCCCGTTGATCAACCAACGGCAACTGCAGCGCGTGCACGAGATCGTCAGTGACAGCGTACAGGCCGGCGCACGGCTGGAGGCGGGCGGCGACTATGACCGGTTGTTCTACCAGCCCACCGTGCTCAGTGGCGTACGTCCGGGCATGCGCGCCTTTGAGGAAGAGCTGTTCGGCCCGGTGGCCACGGTGGTCAGTTTCTCCACCGACGAGGAAGCGATCGAACTGGCCAACCGCACGGAGTACGGCCTTTCGGCCGCCATCATCTCGCCGTCGGTCGGGCGCGCCATGGCCATCGGTGAGCGGCTGGACTGCGGCCTGCTGCACATCAACGACCAGACCGTGGCCGACGAATGCATCAACCCGTTCGGCGGGCGCGGTGCCTCCGGCAATGGCGGCAGCGTCGGCGGGCCGGCCGACTGGGACGAGTACAGCCAGTGGCAGTGGGTCACGGTGAAAAATACGCCGCCTGTCTATCCATTCTGAGCCGTGGCCGTTCCGGGCCCTGGCGCATCGCTTTGATACACCCATGCCTATACAAAAATAAGAGGGCTTGAACATGAACCTGCACAACAAAACCCTGATTGTCACCGGTGTCGCTTCCGGCATTGGCGCCGAACTGGCGCGGCTCGCGCGTTTCCAGGGTGCCACGGTGATCGGCGTTGATCGCCATGAACCGCAACTGACCCTGGATGACTTCTTCCAGGCTGACCTGGGCGACCCGGCCAGCATTGATGCGCTGGTGGCGCGCCTGCCCGCGCGGGTCGACGGGCTGTGCAACATCGCCGGGGTGCCCGGTACGGCGCCTGCGCAAGCGGTGGCCACGGTCAATTACCTGGGGCTGCGGCACCTGACTCAAGCGCTGCTGCCACGCATGCCGGCGGGCGGCAGCATCGTCAATGTCGCCTCGGTGCTTGGCGCGCAATGGCCGCAACGGCTGGAGCTGCACAAGGCCCTGGCCGCGACGTCCAGCTTCGAGGCGGGGCAGCAGTGGCTGGCGGCCAATCCGGTGGAGCAGGCCAGCTGTTATCAATACTTCAAGGAAGCGCTGATCGTGTGGAGCTTCCAGCAATCCCAGGGCTGGTTTCGCGATCACTCGGTGCGTATCAACTGCGTGGCGCCGGGGCCGGTGTTTACCCCGATTCTCGGCGATTTCGTCAGCATGCTCGGGCCGCAGCGGGTGGCCGAGGACAGCCGGCGCATGACCCGTCCAGCCCTGGCCGATGAGGTGGCGGCGGTGATTGCCTTCCTCTGCTCGGACGCTTCGCGCTGGGTCAACGGGGTCAACCTGCCGGTGGATGGCGGGTTGGCCGCCACCTACGTGTAGGGCCTGCCACAGCGTTAAATCCCGGTGCGGCCCCTCCGTGCCGGGAGTCTTGAACAACAACAAAAATACAGGACATACAAGATGCTCAAGCCTATCTTGCGGACGGTTGCGGCCACCACGTTTGTCGCACTGTCACCGATTGCACATGCTTATGACCTGCCCGGACTCAACCTGGGCACCACCAGTTTCTACGACGGCTCACCGGCCCCGGCGGGGCCTGGCTGGTACCTGGAGGAATACCTGACGTACTCCCGAGCGAGCCGTTTCAACGATGCCCACGGCAACAAGCTGGCGTTGCCCAGGCAGGACGTGGAAGTGGTGGCGCCCACCACGCAGATCATCTACGTCGGCCAGCCCCTGGCCAATGGCGCGATGCCGGGATTCACCCTGATCAACACCTCCCTGGCCCATGTGAATGTCGACGATGGGTTGAACAATGCGGCGCTGAGTTCCCGTGCCGGCTTTGGTGATCTGACGGTCGGTCCCTTCCTGCAACTGCCGACCCTGAGCCGCGCCGATGGCAGCCCGCTGTTGACCCAGCGTGTGGAGGCTGATGTGTCGATCCCGGTGGGAGCCTATGACCGCAATCGTTCGATCAACCCCGGCAGCAACTTCTGGTCATTCAACCCGTATTACGCGGCGACGTACTGGTTCAGCCCGAAATGGTCGGCGAGCGGGCGTTTCATGTACCTGTGGAATGGCAAGAATGACGATCCGCAGGCAGGCTTCGGGGATGTTTCCGATACCCAGGCCGGCCAGGCATTGCATGCCAATCTGACGCTGCAATATGCCCTGAACCAGCAACTGAGCGTGGGGGTCAACGGCTACTGGTTGAAGCAGATCACTGATACCCGGGTCGACGGACACGCCGTGAGCGGGCGCCGGGAGAAGGTCTGGGCCATCGGCCCAGGCCTGGTTTATGCGTTCAGCAAGGAAGAGGTGCTATCGGTCAACGCCTACTTCGAACAGCAGGCTGAGAACCGCACCGAGGGCAACAAGCTGGTGCTCAATTGGCTGCATAAGTTCTAGTGGGCGCCGTACGCACCATCACGCTGATGATGGTCAGTGCGGCAATCACCACTCCGGGGGACGTCGCCAGCAGTACCCCGGCGGTGCCGGCGCCGGCGGCAAGGAGTTGCCCGGCCGCCAGGGGCCCGGCCACCGAACCCAGGCGGCCGACGGCCACGGCGGCACCGACGCCGGTGGCACGCACCGAGGTGGGATACGAGGACGGTGCCGAGGCGTACAGCACCAACTGCGCAGCCATCACGAACAAGCCGGCGGCAAAACCAGCGATGGCCATGGGCACGATGCCCACCGACAACCCGACCCCGGCCAACGCCGCCAGCAACCCGGCATACACCGACAACACCACTTTGACGGCATTGCAGCGGTCCAGCAGCACGCCGCCGAGCAGCGAACCCAGGGCGCCGCCGATATTGAAGAGCATCTGCACCATGCCCGCCTGGGGTTTGCTGAATCCCTGTTCCAGCAACAGCGACGGCAGCCAGTTCAGCAGCATGTACATCACGGTCAGGGTGAAGAAGTAGCTGAGCCACAAGGCCAGGGTGGTACGGGCGCGACCCTCGCCGAACAGTGCCTGGCCGGTGGACGGGCGGGCGCCGTGGGGGGTGTCGAGCTGTTGGCGAAAGGCGCTGGACTCAGGCAGCAGCAGGATCATCAACGGTACGGCCAGCAAGGGCGCCAGGCCGCCAATGATAAACGTGGTCTGCCAGTGCTCACTGGAAAACATCGCCACCACCGCGGCCAATGCACCCCCCAGCGGCACCCCGCAGTACATCACGCTGATGGCCGTGCCACGGTTGCGTTCGCTCACTGCTTCGGCGCACAGCGCGATCAGGTTGGGCAGCGCGGCGCCCAGGCCCAGGCCGGTGAGGAAACGCACCAGCAACAGGGTTGAGTAGCTGTCGACAAACGCGGTGCTCAGGGAAAACAGCCCGAACAGCAGCACGGCGCTGACCAGGATTTTCTTGCGCCCGATCCGGTCGGCAACCCAGCCGCCGAAGAACGCCCCCGGCAGCAAGCCGATGATGCCGACGCTGAACACCCAGCCGAGCATCTTCGGGTCCAGGGCGAAGGTTTGACGCAACCCGGCGGCGGCGGTGCCGGCGGCTTGCAGATCGAACCCTTCGATCAGCGCAACGATAAAGCACAACGCAATAGTCAGCGTCGAACGACGCGATGAACTGTCCATGGCAAACCTCATTGTTGTTGTTTTTGTTGGGGTGGCGAGCTTGAGTGGCTGCTGAGGATTAAGATAACAAATATAACTAAAAAATGAATGGTGGAATAAATCACTCAAAAAACAAGAATAAAACCATAAAATTCAACGTATTGAGATATCGACTCATGGGTGGCTAAAAAATAGATAGCTTTATTAATGTTCGATTATCGGTCGGTTACGGTTGACGAGTCACCTCGGCTGTTTCCATTCTTGGCTCGCGAGGCTGACAGGGCCGAGCGTGTGCCAACCCAAAAACAACAACAAAAATGGACATCGAACATGCCAGAACTCCCTATGGAGGACGCCGTTGCAGCGGCGTCCGTCTCCTGTGCGTCGAACACCACTCCACGCCGGCTGCTGGCCTTGCTGGCCTTGAGCGTGCTGCCCGGTTCGCTGTGGGCTGCAGGCTTTATCGACGACAGCCACGGCACCCTGACCTTGCGCAATTACTACCTGGACCGTGACTACAAGGACGACGGTGCGAAGACCGCCGCGCGGGAATGGGCCCAGGCGTTCATCCTCAACCTGGAGTCGGGTTACACCCCGGGCCCGGTAGGCTTTGGCCTGGATGTACGCGGGTTGATGGGGGTCAAGCTCGACTCTTCGCCGGACCGCAGCGGTACCGAGTTGTTGCCGGTGTCGGCCAGCGACAAGCGCGCCGCCGACGAGTACTCGCGCCTGGCCCCAACCGCCAAGCTGCGGTTCGCCCAAACCACGGTCAAGGCCGGCGATGTGTCGATCTTCCTGCCGTTTGCCTTTGCCAGTCCGTCGCGGCTGCTGCCGCAAACCTTTCGCGGCACCACCTTGAGCTCCAGGGACATCGATGGCCTGACCCTCAACACGGGCTATATCGACCGCATCAACAAACGCGACTCCACCGACTACCAGGCCATGACGATCGCCTCGCCCAACCGGCGCTTCAACGCCACCGCCACCACCTCGCACCTGGCTTACGTCGGCGGTGATTACCAGGTCAACAAAGACCTCAGCCTGCGCGCCTATCACGCGCAGATCGCGGACCTCTACCAGCAGGACACCCTGGCGCTGCTGCACAACCTGCCGGTGGGCGATGGTGTGCTCACCAGCGACCTGCGCAGTTTTTTCAGCCGTGAGGATGGCAGTGCCAAGGCGGGCAAGGTGGATAACCGCAACCTTTCGGCGCTGTTCGGCTACCGCCTGGGCGGCCATCGCGTCAGCCTTGGCTACATGCACTCAAGCGGGGAGACGGCCACGCCCTATATCTCGGGAACGGAGTTGATGGGCATGAGCGAACTGACCATGAGTTCGGACTTTCTCAACGCCAAGGAGCGCACCTGGCAAGCCATCTACGACTATGACTTCGCGGCGGCGGGGGTGCCGGGGCTGAAGACGCGCCTGCGCTATGTGCGTGGCGACCACATCGAACTGGGCGCTTTCAACGCCGAGGATCGCAAGGAGCGCGAGTTCCAGATGGAGCTGGGGTATGTGATCCAGAGCGGCCCGCTGAAGAACGTCGGGTTCATGGCGCGCAAGTCGATCTACCGCAATGACTTCCCCAGCGGCGCGGCCTTTCGCGATGAAAACCAGACCCGTTTTCTGGTGCTCTACACCGTGGCGCTCTGGTAGGCCGATCAGTCCTGGTAGACCTTCTTCAGCAAGCGCAGCAGCTCTTCACGTTCCTGGCCGTCGAGGGCGGCGGTGGCGTCCAGGTCACTTTGTGCGGCGATTGCCTTGAGTTCCTTGAGCAGGGTTTCGCCGCTCTTACTGAGGAAGATCCCGTAGGAGCGCTTGTCCGGCTTGCAGCGTACCCGCACGGCGAGGGCGCGGCTTTCCAGCTTGTTCAGCAACGGCACCACCTGGGGCGGCTCAATGGCCAGGGCGCGAGCCAGGTCGGCCTGCATCAGCCCGGGGTTCTGCTCGATGATCGCCAGGGCCGAGAACTGCGCCGGGCGCAGGTCGTGGTCCGACAACCGGCCGATCAGGTTCTGGAACAGCTTGAGCTGGGCGCGGCGCATGGCGTAGCCGATCAGATCGTCCAGGGCTGAATCCAGCGGCGGCCGTACCTCGTCGTTGTCGGGCAGGGCCTGGCTGGCGGTGGCGATGTTGGAAGGCTTGGCCATTGGCAGTGCAATCCTCATAAGGTGCAGGTTAATAAGACTATCTAGTTTGCCGGTGTTGGCGCGCTATGGCTATGCCGGGTTTTCACAGCGCCAGCTACGCGTGGGTTTTAAGCAGGAAAAATATTGGTTATCTAGATTAATAGTTAATTGACATAACTATATTTGCGGTTTAATTTCGAATCATCTTCACCCCCAGAACAAGAGCGTACCGCCATGAGCAATTACGAAGGCCGTTGGACCACAGTCAAGGTTGAGATCGAAGAAGGCATCGCCTGGGTCATTCTCAATCGTCCGGAAAAACGCAACGCCATGAGCCCCACCCTGAACCGGGAAATGATCGACGTCCTGGAAACCCTCGAGCAGGACCCTGCCGCCGGCGTGCTGGTCCTCACCGGTGCGGGCGAAGCCTGGACGGCGGGCATGGACCTCAAGGAATACTTTCGCGAGGTGGATGCCGGCCCGGAAATCCTCCAGGAAAAAATCCGCCGCGAAGCCTCGCAATGGCAATGGAAACTGCTGCGCATGTACGCCAAGCCGACCATCGCCATGGTCAATGGCTGGTGCTTCGGCGGTGGCTTCAGCCCCCTGGTGGCGTGCGACCTGGCGATCTGCGCCGACGAAGCGACCTTCGGCCTCTCGGAAATCAACTGGGGCATCCCGCCAGGCAACCTGGTGAGCAAGGCCATGGCCGACACCGTGGGTCATCGCCAATCGCTGTACTACATCATGACCGGCAAGACCTTCGGCGGGCAGAAAGCCGCCGAAATGGGCCTGGTCAACGAAAGCGTGCCCCTGGCTCAACTGCGCGAAGTGACCATCGAACTGGCGCGTAACCTGCTGGAGAAAAACCCGGTGGTGCTGCGTGCCGCCAAGCATGGCTTCAAGCGCTGCCGCGAACTGACCTGGGAGCAGAACGAGGATTACCTCTACGCCAAGCTCGACCAGTCGCGCCTGCTCGACACCGAAGGCGGTCGTGAGCAGGGCATGAAACAGTTCCTCGACGACAAGAGCATCAAGCCTGGCCTGCAGGCGTATAAACGCTGAAGGGCGCGGCCGCCTGGCCGCGCCGTTGTACCCTGCTTGAACGTATTCCCGATAAAGACAATAAAGAGGAATCACCATGCTGGACGTGCCCCTGTTGATCGGCGGCCAGTCGTGCCCCGCCCGTGACGGTCGAACCTTCGAGCGTCGCAACCCGGTGACCGGTGAAGTGGTCTCCCGAGTGGCCGCCGCGACCCTGGAAGATGCCGACGCCGCGGTCGCCGCCGCCCACGCCGCGTTCCCCGCATGGGCGGCGCTGGCGCCCAACGAGCGCCGCACCCGCTTGCTCAACGCTGCCGAGCAATTGCAGGCGCGCAGCAGCGAATTCATCGCCGCCGCCGGCGAGACCGGCGCCATGGCCAACTGGTATGGCTTCAATGTGCGCCTGGCGGCCAATATGCTGCGCGAAGCAGCGTCGATGACCACCCAGATCACGGGGGAGGTGATCCCCTCCGACGTCCCCGGCAGTTTCGCCATGGCCTTGCGTCAACCGTGTGGTGTGGTGCTGGGCATCGCGCCGTGGAACGCGCCGGTCATCCTCGCCACGCGCGCCATCGCCATGCCGCTGGCCTGCGGTAATACCGTGGTGCTCAAGGCCTCGGAATTAAGCCCGGCCGTGCACCGCCTGATCGGCCAGGTGTTGCAGGACGCCGGCCTGGGCGATGGCGTGGTCAACGTCATCAGCAATGCTCCGGCCGATGCCGCCGCGATTGTCGAGCGGCTGATCGCCAACCCGGCCGTGCGGCGGGTCAACTTCACCGGTTCGACCCACGTGGGGCGGATTGTCGGCGAACTCTCGGCCCGTCACCTCAAGCCGGCATTGCTGGAACTGGGCGGCAAGGCACCGTTGCTGGTGCTCGACGATGCCGATCTTGACGCCGCTGTGGCTGCGGCGGCCTTTGGCGCCTATTTCAACCAGGGCCAGATTTGCATGTCCACCGAACGCCTGATCGTCGATGCCAGGGTCGCCGATGCGTTCACCGCCAAGCTGGCGGCCAAGGTCGCGACCCTGCGAGCGGGTGATCCCTCGGCGGCGGATTCGGTGCTGGGCTCCCTGGTGGATGCCAGCGCCGGCACACGCATCAAGGCCCTGATCGACGATGCCCTGGCCAAGGGCGCGCGGCTGGTGATCGGCGGCCAGCTGGAGGGCAGCATCCTGCAGCCGACCCTGATCGATGGCGTCACCGAACACATGCGCCTGTACCGCGAAGAGTCCTTTGGCCCGGTGGCCGTCCTGCTGCGTGGTGAGGGGGATGAAGCCTTGCTGCGCCTGGCCAACGATTCCGAGTTCGGCCTGTCGGCGGCGATCTTCAGCCGCGACACCGGGCGTGCACTGGCGCTGGCGCAGCGGGTCGAGTCGGGTATTTGCCATATCAACGGGCCGACCGTGCATGACGAGGCGCAGATGCCGTTTGGTGGGGTCAAGTCCAGTGGGTACGGCAGCTTTGGTGGCAAGGCGTCCATTGAGCACTTCACGCAATTGCGCTGGGTGACCTTGCAGAACGGGCCACGGCATTACCCGATCTGAGCAGGCGTCGCGACATAACAATAACAAGGCGGCTGTGATCCGCCTTGCTGGAGGACATCCTTGTGAGTTCCGAATCCCGACCGCAACCCCAGCCCGCACCGCGATACCGCGAGGTCTCCATCGGCCACCCGCCGGTGGCGGTCACTGAAGAACACGGCGTGTTGCACATGCGCTCCCTGGAGCCCCTGGCCGAGTTGCCGGCGCGCCTGCTCGATCGCCTGGTGCATTGGGCTCGGGTACGGCCCGAGCAGACGTTTATCGCGGCACGCCAGGCCGGTGGGGATTGGCGCCGTGTCAGCTACCGCGAGATGCTCGACAGCGTGCGCGCGATTGCCCAGGGCCTGCTCAGCTACGGGCTGTCGGCGGACAAGCCGCTGGCATTGCTGTCCGGCAACGACATCGAACATTTGCAGGTCGCCCTCGGCGCCATGTACGCCGGTATTCCGTACTGCCCGGTCTCGCCGGCGTACGCGTTGTTGTCCCAGGATTTCGCCAAGCTGCGGCATGTCTGTGACCTGCTGCAACCCGGGCTGGTGTTCGTCAGCGATGCGGCGGCCTACCAGCGTGCGATCGAGGCGGTATTGCCGGCCGAGACCCCGTTGATCTGCGTGCGCGGCCAAGTGCCCGGGCGCAGCCAGATAAGCTTCGCCAGCCTGCTGCACACGCCGGGGGGCGCTGAGGCCGAGCAGGCCTTCAATGCCACCGGTCCTGACAGCATCGCCAAGTTTCTCTTCACCTCGGGCTCGACCAAATTGCCCAAGGCCGTGATCACCACCCAGCGCATGCTCTGCGCCAACCAGCAGATGCTGTTGCAGACGTTTCCGGTGTTCGGTGAGGAGCCTCCGGTGCTGGTGGACTGGCTGCCGTGGAATCACACCTTTGGCGGCAGCCACAACGTCGGCATCGTGCTCTACAACGGCGGCACCTTTTATCTGGACGACGGCAAGCCCACGGTCCAGGGTTTTGCCCAGACCTTGCGCAACCTCAAGGAGATTTCGCCCACGGCTTACCTGACGGTGCCCAAGGGCTGGGAAGAACTGGTCAACGCCCTGGAACAGGACGCCGCGTTGCGCGAATGTTTTTTTGCGCGGATGAAACTGTTCTTCTTCGCCGCCGCCGGCCTGTCCCAAAGTATCTGGGATCGCCTCGATCGCGTAGCCGAACAGCACTGCGGTGAACGCATCCGCATGATGGCCGGGCTGGGCATGACCGAAGCCGCACCGTCCTGCACCTTCACCACCGGGCCGTTGTCCATGGCCGGCTATATCGGCTTGCCCGCGCCGGGCTGCGAGGTGCGCCTGGTGCCGGTGGACGGCAAGTTCGAAGGGCGCTTTCGCGGGCCGCATATCATGCCGGGATACTGGCGAGCCCCCCAGCAAACCGCCGAGGTGTTCGATGAACAAGGGTTCTACTGTTCAGGAGACGCGATCAAGCTCGCCGACCCTCAGCAGCCGCAACTGGGCCTGATGTTCGATGGGCGAATTGCCGAGGATTTCAAGCTCTCTTCCGGGGTGTTTGTCAGCGTTGGTCCGTTGCGCAATCGCGCGGTGCTCGACGGCTCGCCCTATGTGCAGGACCTGGTGATTACCGCCCCCGATCGCGAGTGCCTCGGAGCACTGGTGTTCCCCAGGCTCTACGAATGCCGTCGGCTGGCGGGCCTGGACGCCGACGCCAGCGACGCCGACGTGCTCGGCAGCGCGCCGGTGCGCCAGTGGTTCGGCGATTGGTTGCAACGCCTCAATCGCGGGGTGACCGGCAATGCCAGTCGCCTGGAATGGATTGCCCTGCTCGACGAGCCGGCGTCCATCGATCGTGGGGAAATCACCGACAAAGGTTCGATCAACCAGCGCGCCGTGCTGCAATGGCGCGCGGCCAAGGTCGAGGCGTTGTATCGCGGCGAAGAGGCCACGATCCTGCGTGCCGAGCCGAAACCTTGAACGGGCAGTATTCGGCATTTGCCGATGTGGCGATTCTCGAGGCCGTGCGCACCCCCTGGATTGACTTGGGTGGCGCACTGTCTCAGGTCTCACCCATCGACCTGGGGATCAAGGTGGGCCGTGAGGTACTGGCCCGTGCGGGTATTGAACCGCAGGCAGTGGACAGCGTTCTGGCCGGCTCCATGGCCCAGGCCAGTTTCGATGCCTACTTGCTGCCTCGGCATATCGGCTTGTACAGCGGGGTGGCGCAAGCGGTCCCGGCACTGGGGGTGCAGCGCATCTGCGCCACCGGTTTCGAACTGTTGCGCCAGGCTGCCGGGCAACTGCGCGACGGCGGGCAACTGGCCTTGTGTGTGGCCAGTGAATCCATGTCGCGCAACCCCATCGCGGCTTACACCCACAGGGGCGGTTTTCGTCTTGGCGGTGAGGTCCAGTTCAAGGATTTTCTGTGGGAAGCCTTGTATGACCCGGCCCCGGGCCTGGACATGATCGCCACGGCCGACAACCTGGCGCGCCGTTATGGCCTGGGCCGCGAGGCGGTGGACCGCTACGCCTGCGCCAGCCACCAGCGAGCGTTGCAGGCGCAGCATGACGGCGCTTGGGTTGACGAGGTGGTGGCGGTCGATAACCAGGTATTCGAGCTTGAGGGATACCAGCCCAGAGGCATCAGCCTGGCGCGTCGGACCGGTGCCGTCAGCGCGGACAGCCACCCTCGGCCCACCGACCTTGCGAGCTTGAAACGCTTGCGCGCCGTGCATCCCGGCGGCGTGCAAACCGCCGGCAACAGTTGCGCCGTGGTGGATGGCGCGGCAGCGGCCTTGGTGGGCCGCGCCTCGGCCTGCACGCGGCCGGCCCTGGCGCGGTTGCTGGCCAGCGCGGTGGTCGGCGTGGCCCCCGAGTTCATGGGCATTGGCCCGGCGCCGGCGATTCGTCTGCTGCTGCAACGCAGCGGGTTGAATCTGGATGACATCGGCCGCTTCGAGATCAACGAAGCCCAGGCCGCCCAAGTGCTGGCGGTGGCCCATGAACTTGAGCTGGACAGCACCCGCCTCAACGTCCAGGGCGGCTCGCTGGCACTCGGGCATCCACTGGCTGCCACTGGCCTGCGCCTGGTCATGTCCCTGGCCCGACAACTGCGTCTGCACAACCTGCGCTACGGGATTGCCGCGGCGTGTGTGGGCGGCGGGCAGGGCATGGCGCTGCTGATCGAGAACCCTGCTTTTCGCGCTTGAGTGCGTGATTCTTTTTTGTCGATGAGGTGTCCCGATGTGGAGCTATGAGGCGCCCCTGCGCGATATGCAATCGAGCGTGTGCAGATGCGTGCACCGTCAAGGCCCGAAGAGGTGGCGGCCCGGTTGGCGCCTTTGCTGACGCCCATCATCAAGGTCTTGTTCACCGAGCAGGGCTGGCGAAACACCTGGGTGCCATAGAGGGGGCGCGCGCCGCACTGGCGTTCGTCTGACGGGATCGGATGCTTGCGGTACTATGGCAGGCCACGTTTTCTGGAAGTTGCCTGGATGAGTAAGCCCGGTCAATTGGTGCTGGTTGCACTGCGCAAAATGATTGCCAGCGGGGAGCTGGTGGCGGGGGAGCGCCTGATGGAAATCCCTACGGCGCAACGCTTTGGTGTGTCGCGCATGCCGGTGCGCATGGCGTTCCGTACCCTTGAGCAGGAAGGGCTGCTGGTGCCGTTTGGCGGGCGCGGCTATCAGGTGCGGTCGGTCAGCCCCAGTGACATTGCCGGCGCCGTCGAAGTGCGCGGTGTGCTGGAAGGCCTGGCTGCGCGGCAAGCCGCCGAGCATGGTCTTTCCGATGCGGCGCGTGCGGCGCTGGAGCGCTGCCTGGTGGAAGGCGACCAACTGTTCGATAAAGGCTACGTGACCGAAGATGACCTTGAGGTTTACCACGACCTGAACATGCGCTTTCACCAGGTCATTGTGGAGGGCAGCCACAACCCGGCGATCACGGATGCGCTGGCCCGCAATGATCACCTGCCATTCGCATCGGTGACCGCGCTGGCGGTGGATCGTGAGGACATGGCCCGTGAATACCGGCGCTTCAACTATGCCCACATGCAGCATCACTCGGTGTTCGATGCCCTGGTCAATCGCCAGGGCGCGCGAGCCGAAGCCATCATGCGCGAACACGCCAATGCGACGTTGCGTTATGCCGAGATCTTCAGTTCAGCCACCGCCGACGCGCGCATGAAGGTGATTTTGCCCGCGTCGTGACACGGTTCAGATGTCGAGCACCAACAGTGGGGTTTTCGAGCGTGAGCAGCAGGGCGTGAACTGGTCGTTCAGCGCCTGTTCCTGCTCGGTGAGGAACAGGTCGCGGTGCTCCGGGATGCCGTCCAGCACACGGGTCAGGCAGGTGCCACAGATCCCTTGTTCGCAGGACACGGCAATCTCGATGCCCTGGCTTTCCAGGACCTGGACCACGGTCTTGTCGGCGGGGATCGTGAAGACCTGGCCGCTGCTGCCGAGCTTCACCGCAAAGCTCCCGTCGAGGCTGTTGTCCACTGGCGCCGCCGAGAAGTACTCGCGATGCAGGCAGTTCTCCTGCCAGCCCTGCGCCCGCGCGCTGTCGAGCACGTGTTGCATGAAACCGCCGGGGCCGCAGACATACAGGTGCACATCGTCCGCGGGCGCAGCCAACACCTCGGCTGTCTTGAGGGCCGTGTGGGGCTGCTCATCGAAATGCAGGAACACTCGCTCGGCAAACGGTGACGCCTTGAGCCGCTGTACAAACGCCGCACGCTCACTGGTGCGGGCACAGTAATGCAGGTCGAAGTCGGCACCTGCATGGGCCAGGCGCTCGGCCATGCACAGGATCGGGGTGATGCCGATGCCGCCGGCGAACAGCAGGCTGCGTCGTGCTTCATGGGCCAGGGGGAATAGATTGCGTGGTTCGCTGATCGTCAGGTGGGCGCCCTCGTGTACCTGCTCGTGCAAGCTGCGCGAGCCGCCGCGAGAGGCCGGGTCGTTGAGTACGCCGATCAGATAGCGATGACGCTCCTCGGGGTGATTGCACAGCGAATACTGGCGTACCAGCCCGTCCGGCAGATGCACGTCAATGTGCGCGCCGGCACTGAAGGCGGGCAGCGGCTGGCCATCGACCCTGGCCAGTTCATAGCTGCAAATGTCCTGGGCCTCGTTATTACGGGATACCACCATCACATCGATCATGTTCGGTCCTCGCAGAGTTGTCGCGCCGTTCAGGCGGTGGTGGTCGTGATCAGCTGTGGTTCGAGGGTGCGTTCCCGGGCAATCAGTCGCTCCAGGATTTTGCGCGACTGCACGCCGCCGGCATCGATATTCAACTTGAGCAGGTTGCGTTGCGGGTGGGCCAGCAGGTTCTGCTGCTGACGTTCGAGCATCTCCAGGTCTTCGCTGAAAATCTTCCCCTGGCCTTCGCGAATGCTGGCGGTCAGCGCCTCATCGTGAGGGTTGAAGTTGCGCGCCATGCCCCAGAAATACCAGATCGACGTCTCGGTCTGCGGGGTGATGAAGTCGACCACGATGCTTGCCGCCTTGTGTTCGGGCGCTGCGTGATAGCCACCCTTGCCGGCGTGGGCCACGCCGACTTCGATCAGCACGTGGCTGGGCGGGGTGAAGCGACAGATCTGCCAGCGGTCCACCGGCACATCGTCGGCGAGGTTGTTGCCGCGCAGGGCCATGCGCCAGAACGGCGGAGCCATGATGTTTTCCATGTGCCGGGCGGTGATGACCTGGTCGCCTTCAACCGTGGTGACGGGAGGCGCTTCATCAATTTCCTTTTGGCCGATGCTGGAAGCGTGGACGTAGGTTTCGTGGGTCAGGTCCATCAGGTTGTCGATCATCAGGCGGTAATCGCACTGGATATCAAACAGCCCGCCGCCGTACGCCCACTGGTCACTCACTGCCCATTCCAGGTGATGAATCAGCGTCGGGTCGGCAACCGCCTGATCGCCGGGCCATACCCAGATAAAACCATAGCGTTCAACTGCGGCGAAGGTCTTGTTGCACGGAAAACCACGCACCCGCTGCCCGGGCATTTCGACGGTCCTACCGTCGGCCCCCATGACCAGGCCGTGATAGCCGCACACCAGGTTGCCATTTTCGACATAACCCAGTGAAAGCGGTGCGCCGCGATGGGGGCAGAAGTCCTCGACGGCTACGACGCTGCCTTCCGGGCCACGATAAAACACCATTTTTTCACCGCAGATCTGCCGACCCAAGGGTTTTTGGGCGATTTCATCGGGTGTGCAGGCGACGTACCAAGTGTTTTTGGGGTACATGGCAATTCTCTGGCTGGTTAATTATTTTTTTTTAATGGATCCATTAAATTTCCATAGCTGCCGTGAGTCAATTTATTAATCAGTGGTTTTAAGGATATTTTGGGCGATTATCGATCAGTGAGATTTTACTGGATCCATTGAGAGGGAGGCGTCTGGTGCGCTGATGGCAAAAAAGGTCTGCCAAAAAATACCCTGTGCAGATCATCAGGCGTCACCAGGGCCTCAACGGACATCCGCTACTTTTTTGCGCAGAAATGGAAAGTTGCTGCGTCATTTAGTAGCAAAGCGCTTTACCCGATTTGCGCAATGTTCCCCACCCGAACAGAAGACTTCATTTAAATCAATGAGTAACGTGGTGCGCGAGCTGTTGGCGCGCGTTATGCATTATTGTATTCGTGGATAATTGGATACAAAAATACAAAGAGGCCGCCAATGCAATTTGCCCCCGCTTACGTTGACCGCCAGCCCCTCACTGCCGAGGAGGAGGCCTACAACTTCCTCCTCGACGCCATCTGCGGCGGTCGTTTCCGCAAGGGCGATCGCCTGATCGCCGAGGATATCGCCGGCGAGATTGGCATGAGCCGCATGCCGGTGCGTGAGGCATTCCGCCGCCTGGATGCCCAGGGCCTGGTGACGCTGCGGCCCAATCGCGGTGCCATCGTCAGCGGTCTGGATATTGATGAGCTGCATGAGGTGTTCGAGATGCGCAGCGCACTGGAAGGCCTGGCGGTGCGCGTTGCGGTCAACCGTATCGGTGAGCGCCAGATGGCGGCTCTGGAGCGGCTGCTGGACGAGATGGATGACTACCGCGACGAGAGCGCCGCGTGGGTCCGTCGCCACCGTGCCTTTCACGAATACTTGTGCGGGCTCAGCGGCCGGCCACGCTTGCTGAAGCAGATTTCGGCGTTGTATTCGCTGGTGGAAGCGCCCATGCGCTTGTGGCTGCATCACAGCGAAAAGCCCCTCAGCGCGCGCCAGGAACACGCCGTAATCCTTGACGCGATTCGCACCGGTGACGCCGCCGGTGCCGAAGCTGTGGTACGCGAACACATCGAAAGCACCGTGCCGCTGCTGATTCAATTTCTGCAATTGGAAAAATAAAAGAGGCGGGTCCCAACCCGTCCTTGGTTAGACGTTGATTCCTGCCCCGTTATTTAACGAAGTGGAGTGTCTGGTCATGCATAAACAACACCGCGCCTTGCTGGTGGCTGTAACCCTGGGTCTCTGTACACAATGGGCGAGCGCCGCAGTCCAGGTGCCTGAGCGCCTGAAGGGCGTCGACAAACTCACCTATTGCTCGGGGATGGATTCACCGCCCCTGGTGTCCTTCGACGAATCCCAGAAACCGCGTGGGCTGACCGTCGACCTGGGCCTGGAAATCGCCAAGCGCCTGGGCAATAAAACCGTGCAATGGCGGGTCATTCCGTTTTCCGGCTTGGTGCCGGCGCTGCTTGCCCAGCAGTGCGACATGATCGTCGACCAGTTGTTCGACAAGCCCGAGCGCCGCCAGGTGATCGACATCGTCAACTATATGTACTCCAGCCAGGCGGTGGTGGTGCCCAAGGGCAATCCCAAAGGCATCAAGACCCTGGATGACCTGTCTGCGCACAAGGTGGCGGTGCTCAACGGCTCTACCATCAAGACCCTGCTCGACACCCAGAACGAGAGCCTCGCCAAGGCCGGCAAGCCACCGATGAAACTGGTGGTCTACAACACCGACACCGATGCGTTCCAGGCGCTGCGCATCAGCCAGGTCGACGCCTACGGCACCACCGTGGAAACCGCCGGTTACTACGCGGCGATGGCCCCGGAGCTGTTTCAGGAAGGGGTGCCTGCGTTCAGCCGCATCCTCACCGGCCTGGGCATGCGCAAGGACGACCCGCAACTGACCGCCGCCGTGCAGCAGATCATCAGCGACATGCGCAGCGACGGCAGCTATGTGCAATTGCTCAACAAATGGCATGTCAGCAGCGACACACTCGACTGAGGTTCTACCACGATGAATTTCAATTGGGATGTGTTCTGGCAATACCTGCTGCAGCCCAGTGGGGTCTACCTCACCGGGCTGTGGCTGACGTGCCTGATCAGCGTGCTGGCGATGCTGCTCGGCTGTGCGCTGGGCCTGGCGGCGGCGCTGTTGCGCCTGTCGAAGAACCCGCTGCTGCACCTGCCGGTACGCCTTTATGTGTGGCTGATGCGCGGCACGCCGCTGCTGGTGCAGATCGTGTTTTTGTACACCGCACTGGCAGCGGGCGGGATCTTCCGCTTCGAGGACATCGAGCTGTTCGGGTTGATCATCCCCGGCAATATCCAGGCGGCGATCATCGCCCTGGGCCTGAATGAAGGCGCGTACATGGCCGAAATCATCCGCGCCGGTATCGGCGCGGTGGACAAGGGCCAATACGAAGCCGGGCGTTCCCTGGGCATGGGGTTCGGCAAGCTGATGCGGCGCATTGTGCTGCCCCAGGCGTTTCGGGTGATCGTGCCGCCGCTGGGCAATGAGTTCAATGTGATGCTCAAGAACACCACGCTGGTGAGCGTGATCGGCGTGCAGGAGTTGTTGCTCAGCACGCAGATGGTGACCTCGGCGACGTTTCGCGTGTTCGAGTTGTACCTGGTCGTCGCGATTTACTTCCTGACGTTGACCACGCTGTGGGGCTTTTTCCAACGCTGGCTCGAAAACCGTTTCGGCCAGTCCGATCGACCTTCGGCGCCACCTCCTGCCGCCAGCCGCATGTTCGGTCGCAGCACCCTGAAACTGCTGAGGGGACGTTAACCATGGCGCACCAAAGTGAAGAGCTGATCATTGACGCACAGGATATCCAGAAGTCGTTCGGCGAGTTGCAGATCCTCAAGGGCATCTCCCTGCAAGTGCGGCGCGGCGAAGTGGTAGTGCTGATCGGCGCCTCCGGCTCCGGCAAGACCACCTTTATCCGCTGCATCAACCTGCTGGAAGACATCCAGGGCGGGCGCATTCGCGTCAACGGCCGCGCCATGGGCTATCGCGAACGCGCCGATGGCAGCCTGGTGCGCGATTCAGAGCGCAACATCGCCCGTCAGCGCCGCGACATCGGCATGGTGTTCCAGCGCTTCAACCTGTTCCCGCACATGACTGCATTGGAAAACATCATCGAAGCACCGATCCAGGTGCTTGGTGTGCCGCGTGCCCAGGCGCTGGAACAGGCGCGGGGCTTGCTGGCGCGGGTCGGCCTGGCGGACAAGGCCAGCCACTATCCGTCGATGCTCTCCGGGGGCCAGCAGCAACGGGTGGCGATTGCCCGTGCACTGGCGATGAAACCCCAGGCGATGCTGTTCGACGAACCCACCAGCGCCCTCGACCCGGAAACCGTCGGCGAAGTGCTGCAGGTAATGAAGGAGTTGGCCGAGGAGGGCATGACCATGGTGGTGGTCACCCACGAAATGGGCTTTGCCCGTGAAGTGGCCGACCGCGTGGTGGTGCTCGATCAGGGTGAATTGATCGAACAAGGGCCGCCGGAGCAGATTTTCAGCCGTCCCAGCCATCCGCGTACCCGAGCGTTTCTCAGCCGCGTGTTATGACCTTTTTTGAAGAGCCTTTGCCATGTTGAAATTTTCCGCTCACGAATACCCCTATTCCTCGCAACGCCAGAGCGTGTTCGCGCGTCGAGGCATGGTCGCCGCCTCGCAACCGCTGGCATCTCAGGCCGGCATCGAAATCATGCAGAAGGGCGGTAACGCCATTGATGCCGCCATCGCCACTGCCGCCGCGCTGACGGTGGTCGAGCCCACCGGTTGTGGCCTCGGCGGCGATGCCTTTGCACTGGTGTGGTGCAAGGGGCAGTTGCATGGCCTGAACGGCAACGGCCATGCGCCGGCCGCCTTGAGTATCGAGGCGGTCAAGGCGGCGGGGCATCAACAGATGCCGCTGTACGGCTGGACCTCGGTGACGGTGCCCGGTTGCCCGTCGGCGTGGGCCGAGTTGTCCAAGCGCTTCGGTAAATTGCCGTTTGCCGATTTGCTGCAGCCGGCCATCAGCCTGGCGCGCGACGGTTTCCCGTTGTCGCCGGTGGTTGCCCATCAATGGCAGATCTCCTTGAACGAATTCAGCCCGCACCGCGATGACGTGCTGCAAGCCTGGTTCGACACCTTCCTGATCGACGGGCGCGCGCCCAAGGCGGGGGAGATTTTCCGCAACCCGGCCCAGGCCCGTACCCTGGAAGAACTCGCCGCCACCGGCTGCGAAAGCCTGTATCGCGGCGCTCTGGCCGAGCGCCTGGATGCGCATTCGCGCGCCGGCGGTGGTTACCTGCGCGCCAGCGACCTCAAGGATTACCGCGCGCAGTGGGTGGAGCCGATCCACATCAATTACCGGGGCGTGGATGTTTGGGAAATCCCGCCGAGCGGCCAGGGCCTGGTTGCACTGATGGCGCTGAAGATCCTTGAAGGCTTCAACTTCGATCACCGCGACAGCCAGCAGACCTGGCATCGCCAGTTGGAAGCCATGAAGCTGGCCTACAGCGACGGCCTGCATCACATCACCGACCCTGAGCACATGCGCGTGGCAGTGGCCGACCTGCTCAGCGACGACTACAGCAGCCGTCGCCGTGGCCAGATCGGCGAGCAGGCCCAGCCACCCAAGCCCGGCGATCCCCATGCCAGCGGCACGGTGTACCTGGCGACCGCCGACGCCGAAGGCAATATGGTTTCGTTCATCCAGAGCAACTACCACGGCTTCGGCTCCGGCGTGGTGCTGCCCGACAGCGGCATCGCCCTGCAGAACCGCGGGCAGGAATTCAGCCTTGATGAGTCCCACTCCAATTGCCTGGCACCCGGCAAGAAAACCTTCCACACCATCATCCCGGGTTTTCTCAGCAAGGACGGCGAGGCCCTTGGCCCGTTCGGCGTGATGGGCGGCTACATGCAGCCCCAGGGTCATGTGCAGATGGTGATGAACCTGGTGGACTTCGGCCTCAACCCCCAGGCGGCCCTCGACGCACCGCGCTGGCAATGGCTGGGCGATATGAAGGTCGGCATCGAACACGGTGCGTCCCGCGACCTGGTCAATGCGCTGGCGCGGCGCGGGCACAAGGTGCAGACCGACAGCGACCTGACCGACTACGGGCGTGGGCAGATCATCCTGCGTGACCCGGCCACCGGCGTATTGTGCGGTGGCACGGAGCCACGAGCGGATTCGCATATCGCGGTTTGGTGAGCGGCATCCTTGCTCGTACAACGCGTCCTGAAGAGCCAGCGTCCATGACCAGAGGAGGGTCTTTATCACCTCGACGGTAAATACCCTGCGATTGTCAATTTTTCTGATATTAATCGTCTTTTTTTCTCAGATAAAAGCGCCTAAATTCCAGCTCCACAACGACCAAACCTGGCGAATATGATGCAAACCAGCTATCGGCTGGATTACGTGGCGATTGTCAGTCGGGGCGGGTGGAAGTTACTTGGTCGAGAACAAGGCTCCTTGAGTCCGGATGCACCCCACATGTTCTTGAACTCTACCTTGGCAGGAGGTTACATGGCCCCTCGAACTGTACTGATCACTGGCGCAGCAGGTGGTGTTGGTCGTGCGCTGGTTGAGCGTTTTTTAAATGAAGACTTCAAGGTTTTCGCGACAGATCTGGACGCGAAAAAGCTTGCAGACTTACAGATTGAATATCAGGTGTCAGGCATTTTTTGCGGTGATATCCGCCAACCCGCTGTGTGTGCTGCGGCCGTTAATGCAGCCCTTATGGCGATGGGCCGGCTGGATGTATTGATCAACGCTGCGGGAGTATGGCGCGAAGGTCCGGTTGAAGAGTTTACCGAAGAGGATTTCGATCTTGTTCTGGACGTGAACCTGAAGGCTACGTTCTTCATGTGCTCAGCCGCTATTCCCCATCTGAAATTATCAGAGGGTTCGATCCTGAATATTTCAAGCGATGCCGGCCGGCAAGGCAATCGAAACGCCGCAGCTTATTGCGCAAGCAAGGGCGGCGTGACCCTGCTGACAAAAACCCTGGCATTGGACCTGGCACCCTTTGGCGTGCGCTGCAACGCTATTTCTCCAGGTGATATCGAAACCCCAATGCTCAAATTTCAAGCCACTCAATATGGGCAGGGAAACCCTCAGGCCTACTATCAGGATCTGTTGGACAAGTACCCCCAAGGTGCCCGTGCCCGATTTATCCAGCCGGAAGAAGTTGCCGGGCTGGCGTTTTTCCTGTCCCAACCCGGTGCGCGATCCATCACTGGTGCGGACATGGCGATTGATTGCGGCGTCTCCGCTGGAAACTGACAGTTGCTCATTGATGCCGATCTTTAACAAGAGGTTATGAACATAGCGGACAGTGGAATTGATGAGTCGGCGGTGGCTGTTTTTACTGCGAATGGGCACCGCCGCCAGCCTCAATGTGCACTTTTACTCATCAAACACGGCGAGGCTCGCCCTGTGCAATTTCGCGTATCAGGCTCAGGTAACGAAGCGCGCCCAGTCCCAGGGGCCGGTTTTTTACCCAGATGATATCGACCCAAAGCCGCATCTGACTCGGCATGTAGTCAAACACCACCTCCGTCAATGCGCCTGACGTGATGAGAGGGTGTACCAGCGATTTTGGAAGATAAGCCCAACCCAATCCCTGCTGCACCAGGTCCAGCGTGGCCAGATAATTGTCGCTGTGCCAAATCCGCCGCGACAGCACAACACGTGGGTCAGAATCTGCAGGTCCTCCTGTAGCGACGATGATCTGCCGAACGTTGACCAGTTGCTCCTCACTCAAGGGGCTTTTCTTGCCGGCGGCCGCAGGGTGATCTGGAGCAGCAACCGCGATTAACAGCTGGCTCCCCGCCTCAAGAAATGTCTCGCGCTCGTCAAGCCCTGGTCGTTCGAACCCAAGCGCCAATTGCACACGCCCTTCATGGAGCATGCGCATAGCCTCCGGATGGGACGCGGAGCGAATCTCGATTTCAAGCGTGGGGAACTCCCTGGCGATAATGGAGAGCGGACGATTCCAGATGCCTGTTTGCAACTCCGGCGCCATCGCAAGGACCAAGCGCTCTTCCAACCCCTGATGAAGCTGCAGCGCATGGGCGTCCAGCAGGTTCAGCTGGCTGGCGACCTGTCGTGCCTGGGGCTCAAGTGCTTTGGCGGCGGCCGTAGGAATGGCTTTGCGGGTTGATCGGTCAAAAAGCAACAAGTCCAGCTCGGCTTCAAGCTGCGACACCGCCATGTTGATGGCCGAGGGCACCCGGCCTAACTTTCGCGCCGCCGCCGAAAAGGATCCGCTGTCGATGACCGAGAGGAAAATTTTAAGTGACTCACTGGTAAACGCCATAGGGGTTGTCAGATTTTCTGATGATGATCGTCTTTATGTATCAGGTTTATTCGCCTAGTTTCTAGTCTCTTTCAAATTAAATACGTGGGGCACACCATGTTGGGTCAAGAATTGAGGGGGCATGTGGCACTTGTCAGCGGTGCCGGGAGTGAATCCGGGATCGGTATGGCTATTGCTCGCAGACTCGGTGCATCCGGGGCGAAGTTGATCATCACTGCCAGTAGCAACCGCATTGCGGACCGGGTTGAAGAGCTGCGCCTTGAAGGCTTTGAAGTTGAAGGTCGGCCAACTGATCTTACCGATGAAAGTCAGGTGCGTGACTTCAGCCTATGGGCAGAGTCGGTTTGGGGGCGGGTCGATATTCTGGTGAACAATGCCGGTATGTCCATGCACGGCAGCCCCGAGATTTTCTCGGAATTGGCGACGATGGAACTGCATGACTGGAACCTTTCGCTGGCCCGAAACCTGACCACTGCCTTTCTGCTGACCCGAGCCGTGTTACCCGGTATGAAGGCGAGAAGTTACGGGCGCATTGTCAATATCAGTTCCACCACGGGCACCCTGGGGAGCAATCCGGGGGAAGCCGCTTATAGCGCCGCCAAGGCAGCGATGGTGGGCATGAACATGGGGCTTGCGCTTGAAGTCGCCAGGCAGGGGATTACCGTCAACAGCGTGGCCCCCGGTTGGATCACCACGGGCTCAACCACGCCCGTTGAGGCCGAGGCAGGGCGCTTCACCCCGATAGGGCGCGCAGGCAGCCCCCGCGAAGTGGCGGCGGCGGTTGCCTTCCTGGCATCGCCTGACGCCAGTTACATCACAGGGGAAGTCCTTGTGGTGGATGGCGGTAACTGTCTGGTCGAGAACAAAGCCCCTCACGGCGATTATTAAGTTTGAATGAGTTCTTTGAGCCGTATCCGGCTGTCATTCAGCAACGGACTTTTAATTAATTTGATAATTAACATGGGGTATTGATCATGTCGAAAAGTGGAATTAGTGAATCAGCAATTGCTGCTTTTACCGCCTCCGAGCGTGCCCGTTTTATAGAAAGGAACCCAACTTCACTGGCGCTGGCCGAGCGCGCCAAAGCGAATCTGTTCAACGGTGTGCCCATGCACTGGATGAGCGATTGGTCGATGCCTTCGCCGCTTTTCGTCCAGCGCGCCAAAGGGGCACGCTTCACCGATGTTGACGGTCATGAATACATCGACTTTTGCCTGGGCGACACCGGCACCATGTTTGGCCATTCACCTGATCCTGTCGCTCGCGCCATCGCCGAGCAGGCCAATAATGGCTTGACCACGATGCTGCCTGGCGAAGACGCGGTGGTCTGCGGCGAGTTGCTGGCTGAGCGATTCGGGCTGCCTTACTGGCAGGTGACCGCCACTGCGACGGACGCCAACCGTTATGTGTTGCGCTGGGCGCGCGCGATGACCAAACGCAACGTCTTGCTGGTGTTCGACGGCTGCTATCACGGTACCGTGGATGACGTCATGGTGCGCTGCCGCGACGGCAAAACAGTGCCCCGTGCAGGTCTTGTAGGCCAGGCCTACGACTTGACTCAATACAGTCGATCCATCCCCTTCAACGATGTCGACGCACTGGAGGCTGCTTTAGGCCAGGGCGATGTGTGCGCGCTGATGTGCGAGCCGGCGATGACGAACATAGGCATGGTGCTGCCCGATCCGGGGTTCATGCAGAAGTGCCGAGAGTTGACCCTCAAATACGGCAGCCTGTTGGTCATTGATGAGACCCACACTATTTCCACAGGCCTGGGTGGATGCACCCGCCAATGGGAGTTGAAACCCGACTTTTTCGTGGTGGGTAAACCCATCGCGGGGGGCATACCTTGCGCGGTGTTTGGCGTGACCGAGCAGGTTGCCCTGGCCATGCGCGACGTGCAGAAAACGGTCAGTGAAGAGAGTAGCGGGCATGGCCACAGCGGTATGGGAACCACGCTGTCCGCCAACTCGCTGGCGATGCGTTGCATGCGCGTCAGCCTCGAAGAGGTCATGACAGAGTCCGCCTACCAACATATGTTGCCTCTTGCCTCGGGATTGGCTCAGGGACTTCGGTACTTGTTCAAGCAGCACCTACTGAACTGGTCGGTCACAGAATTGGGGGCCCGTTGTGAGTTTCAATTCTGTGCCACCTCGCCCAGGACCGGTGCGCAAGCCGAGGCGGCTTTTCATGACAGCCTTCAAATGGCGCTGCACCTGTACCTGATCAATCGCGGCATCCTGATCACGCCTTTTCACAACATGACCCTGTGCTGTCCGCAAACAAGCCATGCGGATGTCGACAGGCTGATCGAGGCGCTGGATAACGCGTTGACGACGTTGCTTGCTCTCCCTGGCGCGCGGGTTATCGCTTCATAACGGCACGTCTGAAAACGCCATTGTTCTTAAATACTGCCAGTCGCTTGAATGAGCGCCAAGAGGTTTGACATGCAATTTGCGGATAAAAAAGAGGCCTTGGATTATCTGGCCGCCCACCCTGAAGTGCTGAGCATCGAGTTGTTCCTGATCGACGCGAATGGCGTTCCACGGGGCAAACTGTTGCATCGTAATGAGCTGCTGGCGATCTACGACACTGGGCGGCCGCTGCCAAGTTCCATTCTTGCCCTGACCGTGCAGGGTGAGGACGTGGACGACACTGGCCTGGTCTGGGATGTCGCTGACGCTGATTGCTGGAGCTACCCCTTGCCGGGAAGCCTGACCGTGCAACCCTGGCGCACCCATCCCACCGGTCAAGTGCAGGTCAGCATGCACCCAACCCAAGGTATTCCCGCCGCACCGGCGGACCCGCGTCATGTGCTGGTGAACACCATCGAGCGGCTCAAAGCCGATGGCTTCCATCCGGTCATGGCCGTGGAATTGGAGTTCTACCTGCTGGACCAACAGCGCGACGTCAACGGGCGACCGCAGCCGGCGCAGCAAACCAATGGCGTACGTCCGGTGGCTCCGCAGGTGTATGGCGTATACGAACTCGAGCAGGTTCAACCGTTTCTTGATGACCTCTACGCAGCGTGCGCGCTGCAAGGGTTACCGGTGCGCACGGCGATCTCCGAGTATGCGCCGGGCCAGCTCGAGTTGACGCTGGAGCATCGTTTCGACGCACTCCAGGCCATTGATGAAGGCGTACGTTACAAACGCCTGGTCAAGGGTGTGGCCAACAAACACGGGCTGCAAGCGTGTTTCATGGCCAAGCCATTCAGCGACCAGGCCGGCAGCGGTCTGCACCTGCACGTCAGCCTGGCCGACGAGCAGGGCAACAACCTGTATGCGAGCGAAGACCCACAGGGTACGCCGCTGTTGCGTCACTCCATTGGCGGGATGATGGCAACCTTGTTCGACTCTCTGGCGATATTTTGCCCCCATGCCAACTCCTACCGCAGGTTCCAGACCGGCAGTTACGCGCCGCTGGCCAAAAGCTGGGGCGTCAACAACCGTACGGTGTCGTTCCGCGTGCCCGGTGGCCCCGCGATCAGTCGGCACATCGAACACCGCATTTGCGGTGCCGATGCCAACCCCTATCTCGCCGCTGCCGCGTTACTGGCGGGCATTCACCACGGCATCACGCATCAGAGCGATCCTGGCGAGGCGATTGTGGGCAATGGCTATGAACAGGCGACCGATTTTCTACCCACCGACTGGCTGACAGCGTTGCAGGCACTGCAACGTTCAACCTGGGCACGCGAGGCGCTGGGCGCTGAGTTCCTGAAGGTGTTCCTGGCGATCAAGTGGCGCGAGTTCCGTCAATTCAATGCTGAAGTCGGAGAACAGGACTGGCGCTGGTACCTCACTCACGCATAAAGGTTGGCCCGTCAGCGTGTCTTGAAATGGATGGCTGGAGAGTCGCTGACGACTGAGATGCGTACAGCACATCACTAGCCGCATAGCCTTTCAGACGAACCCTAAAGACTCTCAGGGTCCCCAAAGAACCTTTTGACTTGGCTCTGGGACGGCGGTTTCAGGTCGAGAAATTTTTAGCTTGCCCCCATTTTTGCCCCCAACGCTCACCGGGCTCAGGCGGAAGGCAAGCCTTCATCCAAAATACGGTTCTGAGCAGGCCCCAATAGTTCTCCCGGCCCTTTGGCTTTATGGTAGATAAGTCCAGTAAATTGTGGCTAAAGCTGGAAATTAGGCGATAAGGCACAGATTTAGTGAATTAAGTCGCTTGATGGGGCTATGCGTTAATTCTATAATTTTGGGAACTAACTGGCACAGAATGGGCTAGGTACACACTATGTTGGATTTAAGCTTCAGCAAGCCGAGCGAAGTCGTCAAGCGCCTCTGCGATCGCTTGCGCACAGAGCGCTTGGCGCTGGACATGACACAAGCCGACTTGGCCGGACGTGCCGGCATCGGCACAAACACGGTGTCCAACCTTGAAGCAGGGCGCAATGTCGGATTCGAGAACGTCGTTCGTGTGGCGATGGCTCTTGGTCGAACCAAGGAACTTGAAGGCCTGTTCCTGCCAAAGCTGGACAGCATCGAGGATATTCGGCGCTACGAAAACAGCGCCAATCGTCTCCGTTCAAAGAGGAAGTCCGGCAATGCTTGAGCAGGTGAACGTCTTCTACGAGGGCTGGGGTGAGCGATGGCAATGGGGGACGCTGGTCTCCACCACCGCCTTGACCGGTCGCCCGCTGATCGTGTTCGAGTACAGCAATGAAGCCAGGCAAAGGGGCTTGGAACTGTCCTCCTACACGCTCCCGTTGGTGGGGGCTCGGTTGCGCCAGGATTTTCCAGACCACCAACTGTACTTGCCAGGGCCTGTTTACGACTCCTTGCCCGATGGGTGGGGCATGTTACTGATGGACCGTATGTTCAGGCGCCGCGGACTCACCACGGCGCGCATCGGCTCACTGGAACGGCTAGCCTACATCGGTAGCAATGCAATGGGGGCCATAACGTTTGAGCCCGTGGCACCAGAAGGGCAGGAGTCTGAAGTCCATATCCCGCTGGAGCAGCTTGCCGCCCAAGTGCAGGAAGTGCTCCATGGAGACGGTGGCGAGTTCCTGCAGACGTTGCTGCTGGTGGGTGGCTCGCCTCAAGGTGCAAGGCCTAAGGCCCTCGTCTATCGCGATCCGGAAACTGGCCGTTTTACCACTGCCGTTACGGCGGGCTTCGAAGCTTGGTTGGTCAAGTTCCCGGCGAAAGAAGAGCATGCCGAGGTGTGCGCTATCGAAATGGTCTACGCCGAGTGCCTGCGCATGTGCGGCATCGAGACCCCTGACACGCAGTACTTCAGTCTGCCTAATGGGTTGGCAGCGTTTGCCAGTAAGCGATTTGACCGTCGGGATGGTCTGCGCGTACCCATGCAAAGCCTGGCGGCCTTTACGGGGGCAAATTACCGGTCTCCGGGGGTGTTGGACTACGTCAACTTCTTGCGGGCAACACAGATGTGTACCAACGACGTGCGAGAGATGGCGGTGGCCTTCGAACGTGCCGTCTTCAATGTCGCGTTCAACAACAGAGACGATCATCCCAAGAACTTTGCCTACATCATGTCGCAAGACGGTCAGTGGAGACTGTCGCCGGCTTACGACGTGACCTTCTGCGAGGGGCCAAGTGGATATCACCAGATGGATGTGATGGGGGAAGCCCTGTCGATTTCCCGCACGCAAATGCTTCGGCTTGCCGAGGAAGCCGAGGTGCCCCTGGACGTTGCCGGCAGAATGATTGACGGCATTTGCGATGTGGCGAGCCGGTTTGCAAGCATCGCCGAGAACCTATGCCCACAGGTTATTACTCAAGACACCTTGCGCACGATCCAAGGCCGCATCGATCAGAACGTAGCTCTGTTACACAGCGGTCATGCGGGGAGCGGTCGCCGCTGAAGATCGGGATGAGCGGGCGACTCTCATAATCAATGCAGCCGTGTGCCTCAAGCACGTAGGGCCCTGTGCCGCCGAACACGTGGGTGTTGCCGGATGACCAAGGCTTGGTATTGATTTGAGCCTTAAACTCACCTGATTGAGTTGGGATATCGCCTGGTACACAGTGAGCGTCGCCGCTACCGTTGACGCTTCATTCCTTGGCAAACACCAGCTCTGATCCGAAGTCACGAATGTTGAATCGGGAGCGAACCTCAAACACGCCTTTGCGACATAGTATGTTCCTGCATCTTTGGGTAGCCACGCTAGGGTGGGTATCCCAATGTGCCAATCAGCGGCGCTGACCATTTGTCCAAAATAATACAATTCTGTACTGACTTGTTGCCCTTATCTGTGCGCATTGGCATTATTTAGCCATCACTCGATGCCGGCGCAGGGATGGCCGCGACACGCTGCCTATTTCTGTGCGCTTAATTTGGCGCCAGCCTAGTGCTCATCTATCTCTGCATACCCCCCAATGTCTAACCTTTTGCGGTTCTATAAATGAGTTTCTTTCGAAAGCTCTTGGCTTTCATTGTCCAACTATTCAGTCGGAAGGATGAGCCTGATAGCGATGTGTTACCGATAATTGATCCTGAGAAAATCCAGAAAGAGCTGCGCGTCGTTGAGCTGGCGCGGCTTCGCGGAGCTGCCGGAGTCCCCTCCAGTACTGCGACGCAGCTTTCAGATGTCGAGCACAGCATTCGGGGAAAGTTGGGCGGAATGCGTGAACAGATACTCAAGTACGGTGAGCGATCCCTAAAAAGCGCCGACAATCGCTTGGACTCCATTGACGTGACCCGCGACATCAAACGCACTATCGCACTTGGCGAGGAGTTTGAGCGAAACGCCGATCAGGACATTTCCAAAATGGATGGCGAGTTGACGGAGCTTCAGCAAGCCGCCGAAGACAAGGCCCATGCGCTCGAAACTTTTCGTGAGCAAAACAAGTTGCAGCACAGGACTGCTGATGCTGCTGATGGGGATGCCAAATGGAAGAGCGGTGGCTTGCTGTTTGCGATGACGGTGGCCGAAGGCTTTGGAAACGCCTTTTTGTTTTCTGAGGGTATGGCCAGCGGATATGTGGGTGGGTTTGTCACCGCATTAATGCTGTCAGCGTTCAACGTGTTCGTATGCTTCTTTCTGGGCAGAGCCAGCGCCTATAAAAACCATGTCAAACCGTCCCGGATGTTCGCAGGCTATTTTGCGTTCAGTGCGGCTGTTCTCAGCATGGTCACTGTTGGCTTAGGAACTGCCTATTTCCGTTTTGTCCTGCCTCAACTTGAAGATGAATCGCAATCAGCTGTCGAGTTGATTCGTGCTTATTTACATGATTCGATCCTTCCATTTCAGGACATCAGCTCATGCGGCTTATTTGCGCTGACGGTCATTTTTGGAGTGGCAGCAGTCTATAAGGGCTACACCTGGACTGATCGTTATCCAGGGTACGCGAGAGTTTACCTGGCTTACGAAGACGCTCAACGCCGCTATGTCTTTGCTATTGAGGCGCTGCGGCATGTGCTGGAACAGCGCAAGCTTGAATCCCTGCTCCTGATCGATCAGAACGTTGATCGTGCAGCGGCAGCCATCCAGAATTTCAAGCGCAGCATGAGCCAGAAAACGGTCATCAAGAAAGTCGTGGATGAGCGGATGGTACTGGCCGACGAAACGCTCACTAACCTGGTCCGTAAGTATCGGATTGAAAACGAAATGGCCCGCCCTCGCGATAATCCGCCGCCGGCCTATTTCGACGAGCCGGTGACATTTGTTGAGGTCACCATGCCTGACTTCGGCACCGAGAAGGATGAGATCAAGCTCGCTGAGCAGGAACGCTTAATGAGCGAAATGATCGCCAACCTGGAGACGATAAGGGCGAGAATTCAATCGTCGTTTAATCAGAAATACGATCAAGTACAGCCGCTGCAGCAAATCGTCTTAGGGAGAGCATGATGGCAATTTATGCCCAGAAAAAAGGGCTTTCCGGTAAAACTCTCGGGTTGCTGGTTGGTGGTGTCGCTGCAGCTGCGGCTGCCTTGATGTTTTATTTCAATGCCACGCGTGAAACCCTCGATAAGGAGACGCTTTGCCCGTCCACAGGTCCCAAAGGGCAATACGTGGTGCTTATTGATAACACCTCACCTTTCCCGTTTACTCAGAAAATCGCTTTAGGCCAACGGCTTAAAACGATGGTCAATGAGGAACTCCCCGAAGGCTACCTGCTCTCCGTTTTTCTTCTCGGTGAAGATTTTAAGAGCAATGAGAAGCCGTTATTTGAGCGCTGCAATCCTGGTCAGTGGAAGGACAGGAATCAGCAGATGAGCAACAAGAAATTTGTCGAGCGCGACTTCAACCAGAAATTCGTAAAGCCGTTTGACGACATCGTGCACAAAATCTCGCTCGAAGAACGCAGCAAAAACTCCCCCATTTTCCAGATGCTGCAGCTAGTTGGCATCAATGGGTTTGAGCGCGCGCATGTGTCGGGTGAGCGAAGGCTGGTGATTTACTCTGACATGCTGGCGAACATGCCGGAGTTCAGCATGTATAAGGCCAACCTGCCGCCGTACGCGGATTTTCGTAAGACCGCTTATGGGCAAAATGCAGTGGCACCGGGGCTGCAAGGTAGCAGTGTAGCCATCAACCTGCTGGCAGCTGATCAGAAAGCCCTACAGAACACCAAGCTCTCCATGTTCTGGGAGCAATACTTTCAAGATAACGGCGTATCTGTGGAAGGTTTTTCCCGGGTCGAGGGGCTATAAGTGGACGTCAATAAATCGATCAAGCGCGTCAGCACCTACTTTGCGCTCGCGGTGCTGCTGAAAATCAGTTTGTCCGTCGCCAGCCTGAAGTTAAATGACCCCTTTTGGCTAGGGTTGGTCTTTCCTCTGGCGGTAATGATTGCATATTGGATTGTCGGCTATCTCGTTCGAGAAAAATGGGACAAGCAACTCACCGTAGCTAAGTTTGCCGATTCGGTTTACTACTTGGGCTTCTTGTTCACTGTCGCCAGCATCATTATCTGCTTGCTCGACATTGAGAGCATGGGTGACAACCTTAATGGTATGGCAACGCGATTCGGTGCCGCGATGGTTAGTACCGCGTTGGGTATGCTGGCGCGGATTATTCACACAGGGTTTCGTATCGACGCTAATGATGCGGTCCGAAGTGTCGAAGAACGTGCGATTCACGCGGCCGAAAACCTGGCTATCTCCTTTGACAACACGTTTCAACAGCTTGAAGTCTTCCGGGACAAGGTAGACGTCGCTTCTCGCGAAGCAGTGCAGAGTGTGAAGGAGCAGGTCAAGGCACTTTACGAACACAACATCAGTGCCACCGACGCTTACTTTGCCAATGCTACGCAGCAGAGCAATAAAGCCTTTGCTCTGATACTTGAAAACACCCGGCAATCCAGCGACAACTTGTTGAGCACGATCAATGAGCTGACCGAAAAGAGCGCGATTACGCTACGGCAGATGGAAGATAACGCATTGGATTTTGGCACGATTGCACGTGATCGTGTGGAGCAAATGATCTTTCCTGATGACCTGTTCACCCGCAAACTGGGTGGTTCAATCGAAACATTGGCAGGCACAACGGACAGCGTGAATGAAGGCGTTGCCTCCTTGGCAGAAGATGTTAAAACCGCCACGCGCCAAGTCACCACCGCCATTCGTAGCTTGAATGCTAAGACTCAAACACTCGATGAGAACCTGATAGCCGTCGGTGCCATTGTGACGAGCCAGGAGCGCCTGGTGGATTCGATGAGACTACAGAGCAAAGAGGTGATGGAAAGTGTTGAGCGCGTACAGAAAGAGTACCTGGACTCGCTGGACGACCAGCAAGTGGATTACCTCAACGAAATCAAGGCTCGTCAGCAATCGGTGGAACGCATTGCAGATAAACTGGATGCTTTGAATATCCGTATTGAAAGCGCCGATACTGTAGAGCGCCTGGGCAGGGACATCGCCGATGCTCTGAAAGGTGTGCGCGAAGTCAGTCAAACCAATCGGGAGATTTTGGCGGAGAGTCTTGAGCAGAGTTTGGCGCCGCTGGTTCGGGCTCTGGTTGAAAGTAACGAGAAACACCAGGGGGTTGCAGCGAGAATGGAGGAGAGCAATCGTTCAGTCCAAGCCGCCCACAGCCAGTTGGATGCGCTGATTAACAAGATTGATGATCTCACTGCGGTAGAGCAGGGCTCATCCACTCACTACGTTGAGCCAGAGAGCCTGGCTGAAGCGAGATCCGCCTGATGAGCGGAAAGAATGATCAAGTGTTTCAGCTCTCGCTTACCGAGATATTTATCATCGTCTGCTTCATATTGCTGCTGCTGATGGGGTACCAGATTTTTAAGTTAACCCATAAAAATCAGGCGTTGAATGAAAAAATGTCGGCCTTCCAGGATCTGGATGTACGTGAGAATGCAGTCAAAAAGGCGGCCGAGGCACTGAAAGCGCGGATGACTGCGTTAGGCGTGCGTAAGCCCGATGAGATCATCAGCAAGCTGGTGGACGCATCGAAAGCAACTGCAGAGCTGGATCGCTTGAAAGTACTCATGACCCAAAAAGATAAGGAGCTGACTGCACTCGCGGCAATCGAAAAAGCCTTGATAGAGGTTGCTGGGCAGAAAAAAGGCGCCGACGCCAAACAGCTCATTTTAGAAACGATGATGTCGTTTGAGCAGCTAAAAAAGCTGGTCGTCGATCCTGCTGATGAAAGCGGCGTACAGCCTACGGATGTGGTGAAACGCGTCGCGGCGCTCAAGGCTCAGGACGACATGCTAGCGGCTGCATTCGGGACAAGCGCCGACCAAACGAAGGACCAGCTCCAAGAGGCGATCGAGCACGCCGTTGCCATCGCACAGGCGGAAAAAAGCGGTACAAGTCCAATTGAATTACAGAAAGCCAATAAAGACTTACGAGGCCAGGTTCAGTTCTTGCAGAACCGCTTGAATAAGGGCCGGGGTGGTGACCTTCCGCCGTGTTGGGTGAATGAAGTCACCGGTAAAGCGGAGATGTTTCTCACAGTAAAACTGAGTGAAAACAATCTCTCATTCGAACCCGCATGGCCGCCAGCGCGTCAGCAGGATGCGATGGCGTTGCCAGGTATTACAGAACTGATGGCCAATACCACGCGTACGTACGAAAGCTTTACTCAAGCGGCCAAGCCGGTGTCCGATTTGGGCACACAAAAAGAGTGCAAGTACTACGTGCGATTGGTGAGCCAGATTCAAGATGCGGTTACCTCTGATCGGCGCCGACTTATGGTTGAGAATTTGTTTTACAAGGTTGAAGTCAGGCGATAGGGGCGTGTTGGCGAAGTAAGGGGGGGGCGTCCGCGCAGGTATCTACGTAGACGTTACCTGAGCAAACGGTAAATACGCCTACTGAACGCCAGAATTAAGGTCGATGGTGTCCGCCTGTTTTAGACCTGGGGGCATCCTTTTCAAACCATCCATAGCATGCCCTCAGATATGCCCCCAAATGTAGCAATTCTCTGGCGGTGGATGGTTCTCCATGGTCTATGAAAAGTAAGCGTCCGCCGAAGTCACCTTGCACGACTCAGGTAGCGGCGTAGCCAGGCACCCCACATCCGACATACTCTTGAAAAGTGGCAGGGCTATGTAAGGGCTGGCCGGAAGTAACTCCGGAGGGTGATGCACAGACGCAGCCTGATGATCGTTAATTGCGGAGCATAAAATAATAAATGCGCGTTGAGTTCAACATGAAGACAAAGAAGCTGTTGGCGCAGCGCGCGGGGTATCTGTGTTCGCATTATGACTGCTTACGGCCGACGATCGCTCCAGCGAAAAACCAAAAGGGGGAGGATGGTGCCGTTGGCACCGGTGTAGCAGCTCATATCTATGCTGCGTCTGAGTTGGGGCCACGCCCACCAGTGGGCATGACAGAGGCTCAGATCAAAGCTTTGTCCAACGGGACTTGGATGTGTAAACAGTGCAGTACACAAATTGACGATTTCCGCTGGAACTACCCTCCAGAGCGGGTCTTGGAAATGAAGCGCGTGCGTGAGTTCGCGCAGGTCACGTCAGCCACTCAAAGTGACGCCGCATACCTTGTTGGTTGGATGGGCGTGAAGCGACTTGATCTTATCATCCGAGCTCATTTACCGGATTTAGACCCAGAGAAAATCAGGCTGGCCATCCTAAAAATGGGAAAGAAATTTGTTGGCGATAATCTAGTGACTGATGGGGCGCTGCTGCTGGCGCCATCAAGCGAATTCACGAAGTCAGCGCTGCTAGAAATGATCAAGGAAGCAGAGCATGAGATATGGCGTGGGCCTTCAATTCCAAATATTGGGATTGAGCATCGCTGGGCGATCGAAATTGCACGTGAGTTCAACAAAGATTTTTATGATGCAGGGAATTACGACGCTTTCAATTGGAGCGATGGCCAGGTTTGCCTTCGTGCACGCTGCCCGAAAACGGGACAGCTTTCAGATGCGATCTATCATGCCCAAGCGGACATTCGTTGTAAGCACAATCCGTTTCTTCGTGAGGGAGACGAGATTTTTCTGCACGTAGCTTCTCGCTGCGGCGCCGAATGGAAGTTCGGATTGATCACCAAACCGGGGGACGCTCATGTCAGCAGCCAGCTGACATTGGAGAGGTTCACGCTGCCGACGATTACGGACGGTCTTAACCAGTCTCGGCAGGAATTTGAAGGCTACGCTGGCTGGATTGATGCACTGGTGGTAGGGTTCACGCCAGTGGGCCAAATTGGCTTGCGGCCGACTGACTACCCGAGGGAAAACAATCTGCACTCAGGCATTTTTCATATTGAAATGAGGGCTCAACCTCACAGATTGCAAGCTGCTGCTGAACTCTGTGCGAGGGTAAGATTTGCCTATGATTTGGCCGACAAATTCGACACTTCTGTAGCTTTGAACACGCATCTATTTGAATCCGGCCTTACCCTTGATTCGCTGCGCGAGGCTACAAAGCATCTGATGGTTGAAAATCCAGGAAGAGATTTTATAAGTGATCCGTTGTTCGCTTTCCCAGACGGGGTTTGGGGCTTATATCTGCGCAAAACTAGGGCTGGTCTAGCGGTGGTCAAGCAGCGACTCTAAACCGCGAATTAGCAATCGTGTTCTCAGCCTCTCCTGCCGAGCAGGATGCCCACAGCAAAGAAAACACGCATCTTCCCGGCACTCAAACTCACCTAAATCGATGCGCCTATCAGGGTAGCCAACGCTACTGATAATCAGGGGGTAGACGACGTCAGCGCATAAAGTACGTAAGCGTATGGGGAATACGCCTTGCGTAGATCAGCCAGGCATCCACTGATGCGGCAGTAGATGCTCGATCTCACTATCTTTCTGCGTCGGCAATCGCGTCAGTACATCCTTGAGATACGCGTACGGATCATGCCCGTTCATGCGTGCCGACTGGATCAAACTCATGATCGCTGCCGCTCGTTTGCCACTGCGCAGAGACCCGGCGAACAACCAATTGGAGCGCCCAAGTGCCCATGGCCTGATCGTGTTCTCCACCGGGTTGTTGTCGATGGGTACGGCACCATCATCCAGGTAGCGCGTCAGCGCTACCCAGCGTTTCAAGCTGTAATCCAGAGCCTTGGACGTGGCCGAGCCCTCGGGCACGAGGTCGCGCTGAGCCAGCATCCACTCATGTAACTTCTGTGCAATGGGCGCCGCTATTTCTTGGCGTAATCGCCATCGTTCTTCATCGCTCATGTCTTTGGCCTGCCGTTCGACTTCGTACAGCCCGCCGATTGAGTGCAGCGCTTGTTCGGCCAACTGGCTTTTGTTCGCTACATGCAGGTCGAAGAACTTACGGCGGGCATGCGCCATGCAGCCGATTTCGGTGATGCCCAGGTCGAAGCTGGCCTTGTAACCCGCGAAGTCATCACAGACCAGCTTGCCGTTCCAGGTGCCCAGGAAGTTGCGCGCATGTTCGCCGGCGCGGCTGGGGCTGAAGTCGTAGACCACCGCCTTGAGGGCCGAGTACGGCGTCGTGCAATAAGCCCAGACATAAGCTCGATGCGTTTTCTTCTCTCCGGGCGCCAGCATCTGCACCGGCGTTTCATGGGCATGCACGACTCGCTGAGCCAGCACCGCTTCGCGCAGTGCATCCACCAGCGGTTGTAGTTGTACGCCAGTTTGGCCCACCCACTGAGCCAGCGTTGAACGCGGGATCGCCAGGCCTGCACGGCCAAAGATCTTTTCCTGCCGGTACAGCGGCAGATGATCAGCGAATTTGGCTACCATCACATGCGCCAGTAGGCCCGCGGTCGGGATGCCCTTGTCGATCACTTGGGCCGGCACCGGTGCTTGGATCAGTGTTTCGCACTGGCGGCAGGCCCACTTTCCACGTACATGCTGCTCAACGGTAAACACGCCAGGTGTGTAATCCAGCTTCTCGCTGACGTCTTCGCCGATGCGCTGAAGCTGGCACCCGCAGACACACTGGGTGTTCTCTGGCTCATGACGAATGACGGTGCGTGGGAACTGCGGCGGCAGCGGCGCGCGCTTGGGCTTTTGGCGGGTTTCGTCCGACGTTGGGGCGGGACGAAGCGCGTTCAGTTCTGCCTCGATAGCCTCAAGGTCGGTGTTGAGCAAGTCATCCAGCAAGCTGCCTTGCGCTGGGCTGATCTGCTCGCTGCGCTTGACGAACTTGTGGCGCTTGAGGATGGCAATCTCGTGAGAGAGCTGCTCGATGATCGTCTCGTCACGATGGATTTTTCGGCCCATGGTGTCGACCTTCGACAGCAACTGCGCAGCGAGTGCGCGCAGTTGTTCGGGTGTCATTTGGTCGAGATTGGGCGAGGAAGTCATGCCGTGGATTTTACCAAAGCGATCCACCTGCCACAGCTGAAAAGCAAGGCTAAATCACTGTGATTGCGCCGTTAGCGCCAACTCGCTGCCATGGCGAACCGAGCACCAGCGCTTGAAGTTGTTCAGCGTCGAGCCCGACTTCCAAGCCGCGATGAGTGCCAGGCCAGTGAAACTTGCCTTGGTTCAAACGCCTCGCGGCAAGCCAGATGCCCACGCCATCGTGCACCAGCACCTTCATCCGGTTGGCCCGGCGGTTGGCGAACAGATAAGCGCAGTGCGGCTTCGCCGCACCTAACACAGCGACCACGCGGTCCAACGCAGTTTCGGTGCCGGCGCGCATGTCCATGGGCTCGGTGGCTAGCCAGATGGCGTCGATGCGTATCATTGCGAGAGGCTGCGGATAAAACGTGCGCACCCGTCCGGGTCGGAGATGGGCCATTTGACCGTGATGGATTTGTCGCCCAGCGGCAGTGCGATGACCACGGCTTCATCAGCGTGCCGTTTAGGCATCGGTTGCAGCGGTACAAACGCGGGAAGTGGCGCGACGGGTTTATCACGGTAAATCGGCAGCCACTTGCGAATCACGTTGGCATTGATGCCGTGGCTGATCGCGACGCTGGAAACTGAGGCACCGGGTTTCAGGCATTTCTGCACGACCTGGGCCTTGAAGGGTTTGGGATAGGAGCTTCGTTGGCGCATGGAAATCCTGGCGATAAGAGTGATCGCGTCCGCTTAAAAATAGGCGGACACTATCGCCCTTAATTCCGGATTTCTGAAGGTGTGTTCGCTGGCCGCTTACTATGAAAAGGCAGAAATGATCAGATAAACAGCCCGCCAGACGGCCTCTATAGACTCTCAGGGTCGCCAAAAAACATCTGAATCCGCGACCTCAACCACCGCTCCCCCGGATCATTATCCTGCGACCCGCGCCAGGCCATGTGCAGTTCGAACGAGCGCACCGGCAGCGGCGGGTCTTCGGCGCGCAGGCCGCCGGCCGAGGTCAGTGCCTCGGCGGCGTAATCCGGTACGGTGGCGAGGATATCGGTGCCTGCCAGTAACGTCCCCAGGCCGTTGAATTGCGGAACGGCCAGCACTACGTGGCGTTTGCGCCCGAGTTTTTCCAGTTCTTCATCGATAAACCCGCTCAGGTCACCGGCGAACGACACCAGGGCATGGGGTCTTGCGCAGAAGTCGTCCAGGCTCAATGAGCCGGGCACGCTGTCGGCGCGCAGCAGTTTCGGCAGGCTGCGGCGCAGGACCTTGCGCTTGGCGTTGGCCGGCAGGTCGGCGGTGTAGCTGACGCCGATGGAGATTTCGCCTGAAGCGAGCAAGCCGGGCATGAGGATGTAGTTGACGCGACGCACCACCAGCACGATGCCGGGCGCTTCGGCGCGCAGGCGTTTGAGCAGTTGTGGCAGCAGGGCGAATTCCACGTCGTCGGACAGGCCAATGCGGAAGACCGCAGTGCTGGTGGCCGGGTCGAACTCGGCGGCGCGGCTGACGGCGGTGGAGATCGAGTCCAGCGCCGGGGAGAGCAGGGCGAAGATTTCCACCGCGCGGGCGGTCGGCTCCATGCTGCGCCCGGTGCGTACGAACAGCGGGTCGTCAAACAGCCCGCGCAGGCGTGACAAGGCGGCGCTGATGGCCGGCTGGCCGAGAAACAGTTTCTCGGCGGCGCGGGTCACACTGCGCTCATGCATCAAGGTTTCGAATACGATCAAGAGGTTAAGGTCGACACGACGCAGGTCGTTACGGTTCATCTTGTGTCCTGGAAGGGTCAGCGAACTTGACGAGAGCGGCCATATCAAGAACCTCCAAGGTTCCACTCTGAAGCATGACCGGCATGAATCTTACGGGGAAAGGCTGGTACTCTGCACCGGATAATTGAGTTTTCCTACGTTAGCTGAGGTCTATTCCTCACATGCGGAATCAATGACAAGCATGTCGACTATTAATGGCGACCTGTGGTCTTACCCGTAAAGCCCAGATAGAGTTCATGGCATTAGAGGTTACTTTGACGAGGTTTGCGATGTCCCGCACGATTCGTTTTCACAAGTTTGGTCCGGCCGAGGTGCTCAAATGCGAAGAGCATGCAGCCGCGCAGCCCGCACCGGGCGAAGTGCAGGTGCGTGTCGACGCGATTGGTATCAGCTGGTACGACATTCTTTGGCGCCAGAACCTGGCGTCGTCCCATGCACGTCTGCCGTCTGGCCTGGGTCATGAAATGGCCGGTGTGGTGGTCGCCCTGGGCGAGGGCGTGGACGATTTGGCAGTGGGCGACAAGGTCGCCAGTTTCCCCGCCGAAAGCCCTAACGATTACCCGGTGTATGGCGAGCAGATTGTCCTGCCGCGTTCGGCCCTGACCCGTTACCCGGATGTCCTGAGCCCCATTGAAGCCAGCGTGCATTACACGCCGCTGTTGATTGCGTATTTCGCCTACATGGACCTGGCACGGGTCAAACCCGGGCAATTTGCCCTGGTGACCGATGCCAGCCACTGCGCCGGGCCTTCGTTTGTGCAACTGGGCAAAGCCCTGGGTGTACGCGTGATTGCCGCGACCAAAGACAGCGACGAGCGCGAGTACCTGCTGTCCCTTGGGGCGGAAAAAGTGATCGTCACCGAAGAGCAGGACCTGCTCATGCAAATCAACAAAATCACCGGCGATCGTGGTGTCGATGTGGTGTTCGACGGCCTCGGCGGGCCACAGATGTCGTTGCTTGGTGATGTGTTGGCGCCACGGGGCAGCCTGGTGTTGTATGGTCTGCAGGGCGGCAACCAGACGCCGTTCCCCGCCTGTGCGGCGTTCCAGAAGAATATTCAGTTCTTCGTGCATTGCATCGGCAACTTCACCGGTAAGCCGGAGCTGGGCATCATTCAGGACCACGTGGCGTTGCAGCGGGCCTTGCGTGATATCAACCAACTGACCGCCGACCGGGTACTGGTACCGCTGAAAACCACCGTGTTTCCGTTCAGCCAGTTCGTTGAAGCTCATCGCTACATGGACGAATGCCCGTGCCGCGAACGGGTTGCGTTGCAGGTTGAAGCTGTTTGAGCTGTAGGAGTATTCGCAAATGAATGCTCCAGCGTCTGCTCGGATACGGCAGATGCGCCATTTGTCAGGGCTTAACCCGCGCCAGGGTTGAGCCGCTCCGAGGGCGTTGCGCCCCGTAAACAATACCTTTTGCCCTCACGCCGCCCTGAAATCCAGCGCGGCGCTGTCGTGCGGGCGTTACTGAAGTTCGCGCTGCAGATCATCTGAGCTGCTTTCCTGCGTTGTTCTGTATCTATTAATCATTGTTTGAGCGCCGATAATTGTGGCTTCACCATCATCTCAAGGATTGAGCAATGATTAGCTATTGCACACTACTGTCTCGCGTCAGCGAACTAATCAAGCGATACCCTGGCTGCAGAAATGCGCTCAGAACATCCGACCTTGTTGTCAGGAGCAGGATTAAATGGGTGATTTAATATTTGTCGGAAGTTTCGCTAGTTTGTTAGTTAGGGCGCTGTAGGAAGCTGTCGGAATATTCCTAGGGTGTGCGACGTGACCACACGGGGCCCTGGATTTTCGCGTCTGCGCGTAGGTTCGGTCGTGCGCGGCTAAGGTGCCTGCGCCGGTGATCTTGTTTCCAGGTGCTAGTGTTTAATCATCTTTGTGCCCTCCAGCGGAAGACAAGCCGACAGATGTAATGGGTCAAGCAGCGGTATCAAAAGTTGCTTTGAAACTGATATTTCAACTCAGGTAGTAGAACGATGAGCGCAATTCACGAACAAGCCATGAACTATGTTTATCAGCAAGTTCTGCAACGTTTGATGGGGCACTTCACGCGCGCCGAAAGGACTGCACTCCAATTGTTGATCCAGCGCATAGTGGTGGCGGCAGGCGGCATGGAACAAGTGGCCAACTACAAAGTGTTGATCGCCCACGGCGGTGGCGAGGTAAGCAGTTATACCCTGGCGCTGCTGCGAGCGGCGCAGTTGAGCATCGCTGGCCGTGCGCCCAAGACTTTTCACCTGCGGGTCGCAACGTTGCGGCATGCCGGGATGACCCAGGCGACGCTCGACAGTCTGAACGAGGGCTACGGCGCGCTGTTTTTCCACGATGATCCTCGCGTGGAGTTGTTGATGGTGGAAAACCAGGAGGTGCAGCCTTTCCATCATCAGCGGCCGGCATCCATCGTTGGCCGTGAGGTCAGCCAACGCAATAGGCTGATGATCGGGCACCTGACGTCCGGGGATGTCCGCGCAACGCTGTGCAACGATACTTACCTGGCCATGGGGGATTTCTACCAGCGCATCAGCACGTGGAACGGCGGCGTGCACGCCCTGGTCAGCGGCGACGCGCCACGCAAACAGAGCCAATACCTGGCCTGGCTCAAGCGCGCGGCACTGGGCGCGGGCGTCACTGTGCCGCCGCGCAGGCCCGCCTCGCTCAATATCCTGTTTGCGCGCATGCAGGAGTGGAGCACCGGTTGCTACCGCGACCTCTATGGCGAGCAGTTCGTGGAGGCCGAGGGCACTGGCCGTGGCGGGCACCGCCATTTGGCCTATATCGGGGTGGCCGATCTGCTCGACGAGGTCGATATTGCCTCGGCGCCGCTGCTGACCGAGTTCCTGGCCCACAAGCCGGACCCGTTCGACTTTCACTTCAGCCATCCTGACTATCCCAACCCGCTGCTCATGGCGCATCTGCATGGGCTGCAGGCCCGCTGCCTGCGGGAGTTGTCGTACGAGGAGGGCGTCGAAGCGTTCGTGCACCAGGCGAGGGGGGCGATGGGCCGTCGACAAATCCCGCAGAGTCTGATCGACGAGATGAGCAGTCACGAGGGACGCGTGTTGTCGACGACCTACGCCAGCGGATTCTTTGGCCTGGACGAGGGCCAACTGACTTGCCTGTTGTTCTCTCCGTTCATTCATCACGGCGAGCGCCTGGAGGGTTACCTGCGTCAGTGCCATCCCGGCATGCTGGTGGGGCTTCCTGAATTGCATAAGGCGTTGCAGGGCAAGCCCGCTGCCGACATGTTGCAGCAATGGCTGATTGACACCAGTGGCCTGCCATTGCCTCTCCTGCAGCACTTGTACCGCAAGCGGCCTCTGCACGCGGGCCGTGGCGTCCAGGCACGCAAGCGGCACGGAGCGCGGGTGCAGGCGCAGATTGCGCAGTTGTCGGGACGTTAAGCGTGCCGGTACGTGCAAGCCCGAGTGGACGCTCATGAAGCTGCGAGGAGAGCGGCAAGCCGATTTTGCCTATCAGGCGGTGTACCGCTACATGATCAACCTGATCAATGAAGTCAGCCTTGAGACACCGGTAAAGCTGCCTTCCCTGCGGCAACTGTCGACCCGGTTGAAGGTGTCGATCTCGACGATTCAGTACGCTTACTCGATATTGGAGAAAGAAGGGCGGATCTACTCCGTGGCCAAGTCAGGCTACTTTGCCTGGCCGGTGGCCGCCAACGCGCAAATGACTACCGGTACCGACTTGCTTGAGCGCCTGTATGCGGCAACGCGGCGCCCGGCCATGGTGGTGCTCAGCGGCGATGAACCGGCGCTGCTGGGCTCACTCGATGGCGCATTGCTGACGCTGGAGCGCCAGTTGATCCGCCGTTATCCCCACCACCTGCAAACTCGCTTGCAACCCTCTGGCGTCTGGGAGCTGCGCGCGGCGCTGGCGGCGCGGTATACCTCCTCGCCCACGCGTTGCTGGCAGGCGGATGAGGTGTATATCGGCGCCGACTTGCGCGGTGTCCTGGAGATCCTGATCGACGCCCTGGGTCTCAAGGGCACGGTAGTGGTCGTCGAGTCACCTTGTGATTATCGGGTCTTGCGCCTGTTGCAGGGCGCTGGCGTGCGGGTTATCGAACTGCCGTGGCAGGCCGATGGCCACTTCGATTTGACGACCTTTGAACACCTGCTGCGCCACGAGCCGGTGCATCTGGTGCTGCTGTCGTCGGTGGTGAGCATGCCGTCAGGCAGCGTGTTGTCGCTACAAGAGCGGTTGCAGGTAGCGCACCTGCTGGAACGCTACGGTTGCTGGCTGCTGGAGAATGACACCTTTGGCGAACTGAGCTTCGTACCGTCCCCAACGGCCTTGCGAGACCTGGTCAACCCCGAGCGACTGATGGTGTTTTCGTCACTGGAAAAGACCCTCGGTCCGGAAGCACCGTTTGGTTTTGTACTGTCGCGGCAACTGAGCAGCCAATTGCAGCGCCAGTTTTTGTTGCGCGCATTCCGTTTGTCGTCGATCCGCCAGCGGGCCATTGCGCGCTTGTACGAAAGCGGGCGGTTTGACCAGCACTTGCAGACGCTGCGCCAACGGCTTGGCGAACAAGCGCAGGCCATGAGTCATCGTCTGGATGTGCGGCTGGAGGGCCGGGTGAGCTACCGAATGCCTGGCGCCGGTGCCAGCTTCTGGCTGCAGTCGACGGCGGCGGTGGACATGCATCAGGTGTTCCAGCGTTTGGTGACGCAACAGGTGGTGGTCGCCCCGGGTGAGCTGTTCAGCCTCAGCGGCCTGCATCACCAGCATATGCGCCTGAGTCATGCATTCAGCGGTCATCCGAACCTGGATATCGTGCTGGATACGTTGGCTGCGGCACTGCAGCAGGCACAGGTCTGATGGGTATGAAATTTCTGTTTGAGTTGTGGGATCGATACCGTCGCGCGGTAGTCCAAGTCCCCGTAAACTGTCATTTTTCCGAATACTCATTTTCCGAGGTTTATGCATGACTATCAGTCCTTTTGCGGGCAAGCCGGCACCAGCCCAGTTGCTGGTGGATATCCCGCGACTGGTCACGGCCTATTACACCGGCCAGCCTGATGCAGCGATCTCCACCCAGCGCGTGGCGTTTGGTACCTCCGGGCACCGTGGCAGCTCGTTCGAGCTGAGCTTCAACGAATGGCATGTGCTGGCGATCAGCCAGGCTATCTGCCTGTACCGCGAGGCCCAGGGCATCGACGGCCCGCTGTTTGTCGGCCTGGACACCCACGCCCTGTCGACGCCGGCCGGCGCCAGTGCGTTGGAAGTGCTCGCCGCCAATGGCGTGCACGTCATGCTCGCCGAAGGCGACGAATACACGCCGACGCCGGCGATTTCCCACGCCATTATCTGCTACAACCGTGGCCGCACCCGGGGCCTGGCCGACGGTATCGTGATCACGCCGTCCCACAACCCGCCGCAAAGTGGCGGCTACAAGTACAACCCGCCTAACGGTGGTCCGGCCGACACCCATGTCACCAAGTGGATCGAAGCCAAGGCCAATGAACTGCTGGCCAACCAGCTCGCCGGGGTCAAGCGCATCACCCACGCCCAGGCGCTCAAGGCCGATACCACCCACCGCCATGATTACCTCAACAGCTACGTGGCCGACCTGGTCAATGTGATCGACATGGATGCCATCCGCAGCGCCGACTTGCGCCTGGGCGTCGATCCGCTGGGTGGAGCAGGGGTGCGTTACTGGTCGGCGATTGCCGAACACTACCGTCTGAACCTGGACGTGGTGAACACCGAAGTCGACGCGACCTTCCGCTTCATGAGTGTCGACTGGGACGGCCAGATCCGCATGGACCCGTCTTCCAGCTACGCCATGCAAGGGCTGATCGGCCTCAAGGAGCGCTTCGATGTGGCGTTCGCCTGCGACCCTGACCACGACCGTCACGGCATCGTGACCCCGTCGGGCGGGTTATTGGCGCCGAACAACTACCTGGCGGTGTCCATCGACTACCTGTTCCAGAATCGCCCCGACTGGCGCGCCGACGCGGCCGTGGGTAAAACCGTGGTCAGCAGCGGCCTGATCGATCGTGTTGCGGCGCGTATGGGCCGTCGTTTGTACGAAGTGCCGGTGGGCTTCAAGTGGTTTGCCGATGGCTTGTTTGAAGGTTCGCTGGGGTTCGGTGGCGAAGAAAGCGCCGGGGCTTCGTTCCTGCGCAAGGACGGTAGCGTCTGGAGTACCGACAAGGACGGCCTGATCCCGGCGCTGCTCGCTGCGGAAATGACCTCGCGCAAGGGCCTGGACCCGAGCCAGCTCTATCGCGGCCTGACTGACGCACTCGGTGAGCCGTTCGCTATCCGCGTCGATGCCAAGGCGACGCCGGCGCAGAAGGCCCTGCTGGGCAAATTGTCGCCGCAGCAGGTTACGTCCACGCAATTGGCCGGGGAGAGTATCCAGCAGGTTCTCAGCCATGCGCCAGGCAACGACCAGGCTATCGGCGGCTTGAAGGTCATGACCGAAAACGGCTGGTTCGCCGCGCGTCCATCGGGTACCGAGGATATCTACAAGATCTACGCCGAGAGCTTTATCGGCGAGGATCACCTCAAGCAGTTGGTGCAAGAGGCTCAGGTGCTGGTAGACGGGGCGATCTCCGAGTAACCGACACCCCTGAGGTCCAAATGTGGCAGGGGGGCTTGCCCCCGATAGCGGCCTTAGGGCTGACCAGGTTGTTGTGTCGATCCCGGTCCAAATGTGGGAGGGGGCTTGCCCCCGATGGCGGCCTCTGGGCCGACCAGGATGTTGGATCGGACCGAGTACATATCCGTTTCTGCGGTAACGGCTGCTAATGGTTCCGCTTTTACAGCGGCTCACTTTTGAAAAGCGCAAAAGTAAGCAAAACG
>NZ_CVTK01000040.1:58650-62604 GCF_900004785.1 Pseudomonas sp. 28 E 9
TGCCCACGGATTCAAGCCTGCGTTCGGCCAGCGTGGTTTAACGGGGCGCCTGAGATCAAGATCAAAAGCGACTCGCTTCGCATCGTGGTTACGGGTGGGCGCGGCTGCTTTATGTAGGAGCGAGCTTGCTCGCGAAAAACTCACAGGCGCCGCGTTTATTCAGGAAGCACGCGTTATCGTTGACGTTTTTCGCGAGCAAGCTCGCTCCTACATGCAGCGGTGTGCATTTGACTGACTGGCATTAGTTAGATGCCTTGGATCAGGCCAGGTCGACCAGCACAACTTCACTGTCTTCAACCGCCGTCACACGCAGCACCTGCTCATCGGCAACTGCCACACCGTCTCGAGCTTGCGCGCGCAAGCCATTGACTTCTATCACGCCTGTTGCCGGCACCAGGTACGCTCGGCGCCCGCTGTCCAGCCGATACTCGGCCGTTTCTCCGGCCTTCAGATTCGCCGCCACCAGGCGTGCGTCGGCGCGAATGCGCAGGCTTTCGGTGTCTCCGGCCTTGCCGCTGGCCAGGGTCACGAATCCTTCGCGTACACCTCGCGGAAACGGCTTGGCGCCCCAGGAGGGTGGCAACCCGGCTTCGTTCGGGATGATCCAGATCTGGAAGATCCTGGTCGGCGTGGCTTCCAGGTTGTACTCGCTGTGGGCAATCCCGGTGCCGGCGCTCATCACCTGCACGTCGCCCGCTTCGGTGCGGCCCTTGTTGCCCAGGTTATCCGCGTGACTGATGGCGCCTTCGCGTACGTAGGTGATGATCTCCATGTCGCGGTGCGCGTGCTGCGGGAAGCCGGTGCCTGGCGCGATGATGTCGTCATTCCACACCCGCAGGTTGCCCCAGTGCATGCGCTCGGGGTCGTGGTATTCGGCAAACGAGAAATGGTGATGGGCGTCGAGCCAGCCATGGTGGGCGCCGCCGAGGGTGTTGAAGGGTCGAAGTTCAAGCATGATCGTCTCCTGTTGATGACCCTATGATCCAACAGCGCATGATCGATAAAAAGCGTAAAAACTGCCTCAATCCTATCTATTTATTCGATGGGAAATTAGGGCAATAACTTTCACTTCATCGCCTAACTGCATGACAGCAAAGCATTTGGCTGGAACTTGGGGTCAATTCCGGCGACCATGGTGCACTGTCGAAACCCAGCTCATCCCAGGAGTCCGCGTGCCGCATCCACAGCCTGATCTGCCCCCCGAATTGCGCCCGCTGGCGGAAATGCCGCTGTTGAAACGGCTTGCCGCGCGTCTGTTCGGACACGGCCTCACGCGGTTGCGCGCTCAACACCGTTTCTCCTGGTTACATGGTCAAGCCGACGGTTTTCGCAGCGGGCATGAAGCCGGTGTGGAGTACGGCTACCGCGAGGGCAAGGCGGACGGTTTGCAAGAGGGCCGGCAAGTCCTGCTGATACGCGATTTTCGGTCCGATGAGCCCCGTGCTCCGGGCATTGATGACAACCTGTTCGATGACTGGCGATTGCCCCTGACCGCCGACATTAAAAAGCGCATCAAGGCCGACGTGGCGCGTTTGCTGCCGGCCCACGCCCAGCCGAGCGCCGCGCAGTGGAAGATGATCTTCAGCGACACGCCCTCGACTTCAGTGATTGCAGGCGCCGGCGCCGGCAAGTCGACCTCCCTGGTGCTGCGCATCCTGCTGCTCACCCATTACCTGGGCTTCGAGCTGAGTTCGATGACCGTGGTGACGTTCACCCGCGAGTCGCGCAAGGACTTCATCCACAAGCTCATGCAGATTCTCAGCCTGTGGGGCCAACCCCTTGGCCAAAAAGAGGCCCAGGCGGTGGTGCGCACCTTTCACTCACGCATCCTGCCGATGGTGCGCAGCCTGCCGGGCTTTGAGCGACTGCAGGCGTTCGAGAACCTCGGTGCCGGCTTGGAGGACGCCGACAGCAACCCGTTCGACCTGCGCATCAACGACGCCCAGCGCCAACAGATGAACGCCTGCTACCACCGCTTGCACGGCAGCCACGCGCGTTTTCGTGAGTTGATCGCGCCGTTGGCGCGCCATGGGCTGCAACTCAAGGAGTTGGAGCGTGATCACCCGGATGTACAAAAGCGCATGGCGGTGACGGAGCTGGCGGCCAGGCGTGATGAAGAACTCTGCGACGTCATCGAGGATCTGTGGTTTCGCGCCGGCGCCTGGCCGATCAAGGGCATCGAGCCGAGCCGGCAGGCGTTCGACATCAATGGGGCGACATTTCATTGCCATGGCTATATCCCCGAGCTGGACGCGTGGGTGGTGCTGGGCTTTGATTCGCGGGAAAGCCCCCAGATCAGCCGGCCCAGCTCAAAGCTGTCAGTGCGCGCGGAGTGGGCGGTAAAGCGCACCCTGTTTCAAGCTTTCTGTCGCAAGCCTTTGATATGGCTTGATAACTATGAATCTTCAACTAGGTTGTTAAGCAGTCTGGCGGGCGACGCCACGGCCGGGCCGGGGTTCGATTACAAGGTCAAGGGTGAGCTTGCTTCGGCGCCGCTGTTGGACTGCTTTGTGATGGCCGCCGGTTTTATCGAGAACCTCGGGTTGGATGTGCCCGGCGCCGTGGGCCGCATGAGCTTTGCCAAGGACGACCCGGACCGCTTGTTCTTCGAGGCCCTGGGCATTTTCTGGAAGGCTCTGGAAGACCACTTGCTCGATCAATCGCCGCCGATCATGACCTATAACCGCATGTTTTCGTTGTTTGGCGAAAATACCCCGGAAAACCTCAAGCTGCTCAGCGACCCACTGCTGCGGCCGATGTCGCACCTGATGATCGACGAGTTCCAGGACGTATCGCCGCAGATTGTTTCGTGGATCCGTGCCAGCCTGCGCGAAATCCGCAACCGTGGCCCGGCCATGCACGTCGGGCGCGGGGCGCAGCGTTCATCGCTGCTGTGCGTGGGGGATGACTGGCAGTCGATCTACGGCTGGCGCGGCAGTTCGCCCAAATACTTCATGGAGTTCAATAAGGAGTTTGCATCGCCGACTACCACGCGGGTGATGCTGGCTGAGAACTATCGCAGCCATCAGCACATCATCGATGCTGCCGAGCACATCGTGCGCAGCGCGCCGGCCATTCCCGGTAAAAAGGCCAGGGCCAGTGGCGAGCCCAAGCCGCTGGTGCCCCTGGCAGTGCGCGAGCGCGACGACGCGGCACTGGCGCAGCAGCTGCTCGAGCATTATCAGCAGGGCGATACGATCTTGATGTTGTATCGAAAAAGCAGCGATAAGTTATTGATACAAGAGCATATTCAGTCCGTAGTTAATCTGGATTCGAGCTTGCCGCCTCAGGCGCGCAGGCTCAAACAGCTGACCTATCACAGTGCCAAGGGTTTGCAGGCGGACGCGGTGTTTCTATTGGGTGACTGCCAGCACCTCACCAGCTCGCCCTACAAGAACCAAGTCTATCGCATGGCGGGCCTGGGCAAGGATGGCGACAGCGAGGCGTATGACAACGCACAAAAAGACGAGGTGCTGCGCCTGGCCTACGTCGGCATCACGCGAGCGGTGAGCCACTGTTATTGGTACGTGGAAAAGCCCGAAGGCCAGGCGGTGAATGTGCCAAGGGCATCGGAGCGGGTGGACGGCAAGAAGGCGTTTTTCGACGATCAACGCGGCTAATCGGCCTCAATGCGATCTAAATGTGGGAGGGGGCTTACACCCCGATTGCGGTGGGTCAGTCACAGATGTGCTTACTGACACTCCCTCATCGGGGCATAGGTATCTACACAATTTTGGTGCGAAACCGCACCTGTGGCGTGGGAGCTAACGCGTATTTACCTGACGCTCCGAGGTCCAAATGTGGGAGGGGGCTTGCCCCCGATGGCGGCCTCTGGGCTGGCCGGGATGTTGGATTGGGTTGAGTACATATCCGTTGCTGCGGTAACGGCTGCTAATGGTTCCGCTTTTACAGCGGCTCACTTTTGAAAAGCGCAAAAGTAAGCAAAACGCTCTT
>NZ_CVTK01000040.1:62657-101917 GCF_900004785.1 Pseudomonas sp. 28 E 9
CCGGGTTACCCACGGATTCAAGCCTGCGTTCGGCCAGCGTGGTTTGACGGGGCGCCTGAGATCAACAGCAGATCAAGATCAAGAGCGACTCGCTGCGCATCGTGGTTACTGTTGGGCGCTGCTGAGTTGTGTAGTTACCTATGGCCATCGGGGGCAAGCCCCCTCCCACAGCTGGCAATCGATCAAGCCCGCAACGACAGCGGCGGCACAAAACTCTCGAGCTCATCTTCCACTGCCTCGATGATGCGCTCCACATCGGCGGCGTTCATCACGGTGGCGCAGGGAATGCCGGCGATGGCGATCAGTGTCTCGCCGCTGGTCCGCTCGAACAGGCGGGCCACCATGCTGCCGGGGGCGTCCATGCTCCCTTCGAAGCCCATCGGATGAAAATGCCAGCGCATCAACTGGCACGCGTTGGGAAAGGTCACTTTGTTCATATTGCCCACCTTGTTCATTGAGCGCTTCCTTTAGCTCGCGGCAGGGGCCAGGACCTTCAATAGCCCTGGTGTCGAGCACTAAAAATAGCATTCGTTCGCAAAGGGAAGGCGACTTTTTCAGGTCCGTTCGGCGGTTCCTTGACCTGGATCATGTCTTGCCGGCCGCCAGGCTGGCGAGAGACGCCACGGCATGGTCGACACATCGTTGCAAATCAAGTCAACGTCCTGACTCATCCGCTAACTGGATCAGCTCTGGGGAAGCGGGAGGGCCTTGAGTGAGCAGGCGTTGCAGATAATGTCCCAGGCGCGGTGGCACGATGAATTGTTCGGTGTGATTGATTTCCTCGACGCTCCACCAGCGCATCTCCTTGACCACGGCTTTCTCTTCGTCGGTCTGATGCCGTGTCGTGAAGTCGACGTGGGTAGCCCGATAGAGCAGAAAGGACTCATCCAGAAGAACCGGCGTGCCATTGCGTATTAATGTGTGTTTTCCCGTCCACACCAGGCGCCCTTGAAAAAGTTCTTCGGGGCGGTATCCCGCTTCCTCGAACAGCTCACGTTGTGCGGCGTCTTGAAGGCTTTCGTCCGGCTCGATTCCGCCACCCAGGGTGCACCAGAAGGTCCGGTCAGGCAGGGTCACCTGCATCAATAGAATTTGATCATGTGGATTGAGCAGAAGGGCCCGGACATTCTTTCGGCAGGGCTGATCACAGGGGTCCATGCAGGGGTTCCTTTTTGATCACGGCGTCCAACGCTAACGGAGAGTTCGCTGATATACGAGGTATACCTGACATTGACTCTCTTCAATCCCCGTCAAGTTGGCCCGTGTCCCGGCATCCGGGGGCAGACCAGCGACACTTTAATATGCAGGTAGTGGCTCATTAATATTGCTTATGCCACCGTGTCAATATATTGGATCCATTATTCAAGTACGGCGCTGAGTTAAAGCGCTTTAGCGCTATTTAATATTTAAATAACGCTGGGCTTAGATTAGGCGCGCAATGAGCAAGCGCGCCCAATAAATGCTGCGCGAGACTTCCTGATGTTGAACCTGCATCACCTTTTCATCAGTGAAATATGTGTAGACGAAAGATTTCAAGTTGTGTCAGTTTTCTTACGCCTTCAAAAGAGGTGAGTGATAGGACTATCCTCGCCCGCGAGGTTCCTATCGAACAAAGACTGATGCACTTGCAAACAAGGAAGTACGTTTATGTCAAAAGTAAAAGACAAGGCTATTGTATCTGCCGCGCAAGCCAGCACTGCTTACTCGCAAATCGATAGCTTCAGCCATTTGTACGACCGTGGCGGCAACCTCACGGTCAATGGCAAACCGTCCTACAGCGTGGACCAGGCAGCCACCCAGCTGCTGCGGGATGGCGCCGCGTACCGGGACTTTGATGGCAACGGCAAGATCGATCTGACCTACACCTTCCTCACCTCGGCTACCCAGAGCACCATGAACAAACATGGCATCTCGGGCTTCAGCCAATTCAACGCCCAGCAGAAAGCACAGGCCGCACTGGCCATGCAATCCTGGTCGGATGTGGCCAACGTGACCTTTACCGAAAAGGCCTCCGGCGGCGACGGGCACATGACCTTCGGCAACTACAGCGGCGGCCAGGACGGCGCGGCGGCGTTCGCTTACCTGCCCGGCACCGGCGCAGGCTACGACGGCACCTCGTGGTACCTGACCAACAACAGCTACACGCAGAACAAGGCGCCGGACCTGAACAACTATGGCCGGCAGACCCTGACCCACGAAATCGGTCACACCCTGGGCCTGGCTCACCCTGGCGACTACAACGCCGGGAACGGCAACCCGAGCTATAAAGACGCGACCTATGGACAGGACACGCGTGGCTATAGCCTCATGAGTTACTGGAGCGAGAGCAACACCAACCAGAACTTCAGCAAGGGCGGGGTCGAGGCTTATGCTTCCGGTCCGCTGATCGACGACATTGCCGCGATCCAGAAGCTCTACGGTGCCAACCTCAACACCCGCGCCGGTGACACCACCTACGGTTTCAACTCCAACACCGGGCGTGATTTCCTCAGCGCCACATCCAATGCCGACAAGCTGGTGTTCTCGGTATGGGACGGTGGCGGCAACGACACCCTGGACTTCTCCGGCTTTACCCAGAACCAGAAGATCAATCTCAATGCGACCTCGTTCTCCGACGTTGGCGGCCTGGTGGGCAACGTGTCCATCGCCAAGGGCGTCACCATCGAGAACGCGTTCGGCGGCGCGGGCAATGATCTGATCATTGGTAACCAGGCGGCCAACCTGATCAAGGGCGGGGCCGGCAACGACCTCATCTACGGCGGTGGCGGTGCGGACCAGCTGTGGGGCGGCGCCGGCAGCGACACCTTCGTGTACGGTGCCAGTTCCGACTCCAGGCCAGGGGCCGCAGACAAGATCTTTGACTTCACCTCGGGTTCGGACAAGATCGACCTGTCCGGTATCACCAAGGGTGCGGGCGTGACCTTCGTCAATGCGTTTACCGGACATGCCGGCGACGCAGTTCTGTCCTACGCCTCAGGTACCAACTTGGGTACGTTGGCGGTGGACTTCTCCGGGCACGGCGTGGCGGATTTCCTCGTCACCACCGTTGGCCAGGCGGCTGCCAGCGACATCGTGGCGTGATGTAAAGCGCGGCGCGCAGGCGCCGCGTTCCAGGATGGAGCCAGACGATGCAACGTTTTTCCAAGTGGTTGACCCTTTTGATCGTGTCGGCAGGAGCCCATGCAATGGCGAGCAGTCTTGTTTTACCCAGCACCGCGCAATTGGCGGGGCATTGGCAGTTGCACCAGGGTGACCAGGTGTGCGCGCTGGACCTGCAAGAGCAGGCCAACCGCCTGGGCGGCGATGTAGCGTGCGTGGCGCAATGGCTGGGTGAGAAGCCCCTGACCTGGTCGCCCACCCCGGACGGTATCTGGCTGATGAATGCCGAAGGCAGCGGGATCACGCACTTGAACCGCCAGGCGGAAGGCGAGTATGAGGGGCGCACTAAATCCGGTGCGGTAGTTGCATTGCGACGCACGCCTTAGTTTCCAGTTATAAGCTTATAACTTCATTTGTTAGTTGGCCGCGCCTTAATCAGGGGTTGGGCAACTATTGCGCGTTATCCGGGTTCAGGGAAGATAAGAATATATGGCCAAGCCCCATGCTGTTGCGCCCTTGTTCAAGGCGCTGGGTGAATACAAGAGCATCTTGATCAGCATTGGCTGTTTTACCGCCTTGATTAACCTGTTGATGCTGGTGCCATCGATTTACATGCTGCAAGTGTACGACCGCGTGCTGTCCTCCCAGAATGAAACGACGCTGGTGATGTTGACGCTGATGGTCGTCGGGTTCTTTGCCTTTATTGGCCTGTTGGAAGTGATCCGCAGTTTTGTAGTGATCCGCATCGGCAGCCAATTGGAGCGACGTTTCAACTTGCGCGTCTACCAGGCCGCCTTCGAACGCAACCTGCAACGCGGGCAGGGGCATGCGGGGCAATCCCTGGGCGATCTGACCCACATTCGCCAGTTCATTACGGGGCCTGCGCTGTTCGCGTTTTTCGACGCGCCCTGGTTTCCCATCTACCTGTTCGTGATTTTCCTGTTCAACGTGTGGCTTGGCGTACTGGCGACGGCGGGGGCGGTGCTGCTGATCGGCCTGGCCTGCCTGAACGAGTACCTGACCAAAAAGCCGCTGGGTGACGCCAGCGGTTTTTCCCAGCAGTCGACGCAGTTGGCCACCAGCCATCTGCACAATGCCGAAACCATCCAGGCCATGGGCATGCTCGGTGCGCTGCGCCAGCGCTGGTTCGCGGTGCATTCGCAGTTCCTCGGCTTGCAGAACCAGGCCAGCGACACCGGCTCGGTGATCACCTCGCTGAGCAAATCCTTGCGGCTGTGCCTGCAGTCCCTGGTTTTGGGGTTGGGCGCCTTTTTGGTGATCAAGGGCGATATGACTGCCGGGATGATGATCGCCGGCTCCATTTTGATGGGCCGGGTCCTCAGCCCCATCGACCAGTTGATCGCGGTATGGAAACAATGGAGCTCGGCCAAGCTGGCCTACCAGCGCCTTGACGAATTGCTGCGCGAGTTCCCTCCGGAAGGCGAGCAGATGGCCTTGCCTGCGCCCAAGGGCCAGGTCAGTTTCGAGCAGGTCAGCGCCGGCCCGCCCGGTCGACGCCTGGCGACCCTGCACCACGTCAGCTTCAACCTGGGCGCCGGCGAAGTGCTGGGCGTGCTGGGCGCTTCGGGCTCGGGCAAGTCCACCCTGGCCCGGGTGCTGGTGGGGGTATGGCCGACCCTGGCCGGCACCGTGCGCCTGGACGGCGCGGATATTCACCGCTGGGACCGCAATGACCTTGGCCCCCATATCGGCTACCTGCCCCAGGACATCGAACTGTTCAGCGGCAGCATCGCCGACAACATCGCGCGCTTTCGCGAAGCCGACCCGGAACAGGTGGTCAAGGCGGCGCAGCAGGCCGGGGTGCATGAATTGATCCTGCGCCTGCCCCAGGGCTACGACACCGTTCTGGGCGACAACGGCGGCGGCCTGTCCGGCGGGCAGAAGCAACGCGTGGCCCTGGCGCGCGCCTTGTACGGCGGGCCGCGCCTGATCGTGCTGGATGAGCCCAACTCCAACCTCGACACCGTTGGTGAAGCCGCACTGGCCAGCGCCATCATGCAGATGAAGGCCCAGGGCAGCAGCGTGGTGCTGGTGACGCACCGTTCCTCCGCCTTGGCCCAGGCCGACAAATTGCTGGTGCTCAGCGAAGGCCAGTTGCAGGCGTTCGGACCGAGCCAGGACGTGCTGCGCGCGTTGTCCGGCCAGCACGAGGCACCGAGGGAAAAAACCGGCGGTAGGAGCGAGCTGGCTCGCGAAAGTCGTCAACGATGACGCGCTCCGATTGGATACCCACAATGCCTGTGCGCTTTTCGCGAGCAAGCTCGCTCCTACACGTTTTGCGTCAAGCAGTAAGGATACGTGCATGATTTACGAACAACACGACGCGCGCTTCTTCGTGCGCATGGGCTGGCTGCTGACCGTGGTCGGCGCCGGCGGGTTTTTCCTCTGGGCCAGCCTGGCGCCGCTGGATCAAGGCATTCCGGTGCAGGGCACGGTGGTGGTGTCGGGCAAGCGCAAGGCCGTGCAGACCCTCAGCCCCGGCGTGGTCAGCCGGATCCTGGTGCGTGAAGGCGAGGTGGTGAAACAAGGCCAGCCGCTGTTTCGCCTCGACCAGACCCAGCACCAGGCCGACGTGCAATCGCTGCAAGCCCAGTACCGTATGGCCTGGGCCAGCGCCGCACGCTGGCAGAGTGAACGCGACAACTTGCCCGGCGTCAGCTTCCCCGCGCAACTGAGCGACAACCCCGACCCGGCCCTGGCGCTGGTACTTGAAGGCCAGCGCCAACTGTTCAGCAGCCGGCGCGAAGCCTTTGCCCGTGAGCAGGCCGGCATTCGGGCGAGTATCGACGGCGCCACGTCGCAGTTGGGCGGCATGCGCCGTGCCCGCAGCGACCTGACCGCCCAGGCGCAATCCCTGCGCGACCAGCTGAGCAGCCTGCAACCGCTGGCCGACAACGGCTATATCCCGCGCAACCGTCTGATGGACTACCAGCGCCAGTTGTCCCAGGTGCAGCAGGACCTGGCGCAGAACGCCGGCGAGAGTGGCCGCATCGAGCAGGGTATTGTCGAGTCGCGCCTCAAATTGCAGCAGCACAGCGAGGAATACCAGAAGGAAGTGCGCAGCCAATTGGCCGACGCGCAGCTGCGCAGCCTGACCCTGGAGCAGCAACTCACCTCCGCCGGGTTCGACTTGCAGCACAGCGAAATCAACGCGCCGGCCGATGGCATCGCGGTCAACCTCGGCGTACACACCGAGGGCGCCGTGGTGCGGGCCGGGGAAACGTTGCTGGAGATCGTGCCGCAAGGCACGCGCCTGGAGGTGGAAGGGCATTTGCCGGTGCACCTGGTGGACAAGGTTGGCACGCACTTGCCGGTGGACATCCTCTTCACCGCCTTCAACCAGAGCCGCACCCCGCGCGTGCCGGGAGAGGTGAGCCTGATTTCCGCCGACCAGATGCTCGATGAAAAGACCGGTGCGCCGTATTACGTGCTGCGCACCACCGTCAGCGAGGCGGCGCTGGAAACACTCCACGGCCTGGTGATCAAGCCGGGCATGCCCGCCGAGATGTTCGTGCGCACCGGCGAGCGCTCGTTGCTCAACTATCTGTTCAAGCCGCTGCTGGACCGCGCCGGCTCCGCGTTGACCGAGGAATGAACATGAAGCCTGTGTTCATCGCCTTGCTGTTCACTTGCGCCAGTGCCCACGCCGCCATGGGTCCGTTCGATGTGTACGAGCAGGCCCTGCGCAACGACCCGGTGTTCCTCGGCGCGATCAAGGAGCGCGACGCCGGCCTGGAAAACCGCACCATCGGCCGCGCCGGCCTGTTGCCGAGGCTGTCGTACAACTACAACAAGGGCCGCAACAATTCCGAAGCGCACCTGCCCGACGGCCGTGGCGGCAGCTATCGCGACGACCGCAACTACAACAGCTACGGTTCCACCTTCAGCCTGCAACAGCCGCTGTTCGACTACGAAGCCTACGCCAACTACCGCAAGGGCGTGGCCCAGGCGCTGTTCGCCGACGAGAGCTTTCGCGACAAGAGCCAGGCCCTGCTGGTGCGGGTGTTGAGCTATTACACTCAGGCGTTGTTCGCCCAGGACCAGATCGACATTGCCCGCGCCAAGAAGAAAGCGTTCGAGCAGCAGTTCCAGCAGAACGAACACTTGTTCAAGGCGGGCGAGGGCACGCGCACGGACATCCTGGAAGCTGAATCGCGCTATGAACTGGCTACCGCCGAAGAGATCCAGGCCCTGGATGAGCAGGATGCCTCCCTGCGCGAACTGGGCGCGCTGATCGGTGTGCAAAGCGTCAATATCGACGACCTCGCACCGCTGAACCAGAGCTTCGCCGCATTCAGCCTGAGCCCGGCCAACTACGCCACCTGGCACGAACTGGCATTGACCAACAACCCGGTGCTGGCCTCGCAGCGCCAGTCCGTGGAAGTGGCGCGCTATGAAGTGGAGCGCAACCGCGCCGGGCACCTGCCGAAAATTACCGCCTATGCCAGTTCGCGCAAGCAGGAATCGGACAGCGGCAACACCTACAACCAGCGCTACGACACCAACACCATCGGCGTCGAAGTCAGCCTGCCGCTGTATGCCGGTGGGGCTATCTCGGCCTCCACGCGCCAGGCCAGCCGCGCCATGGAGCAGGCCGAGTACGAACTGGAAGGCAAGACCCGCGAAACCCTGATCGAACTGCGCCGCCAGTTCAGTGCGTGCCTGTCGGGGGTGAGCAAGCTGCGCGCCTATCAGAAGGCCCTGGCCTCGGCCGAGGCACTGGTGGTGTCGACCAAGCAAAGCATCCTCGGCGGCGAGCGGGTCAACCTCGATGCGTTGAACGCCGAGCAACAGCTCTACAGCACCCGCCGCGACCTGGCCCAGGCGCGGTACGACTACCTGATGGCCTGGACCAAATTGCATTACTACGCGGGCAACCTGCGCGACACCGACCTGGCCAAGGTGGACGAAGCCTTCGGCCCGGAGCGAACGCGGTAGGGGCACGACATAACAATAAAACAGGAGTGTACGGATGATCACCGATTCACCACGGTTCAAACCCTTCACCGCAGGCTCATTGCTGCTGTTGTCCGTTGCGGCGCAGGCGCAATACACCGAGACCGGCCAAGCGGGTAACCCCGCCAGTTGGCGTTCCGCCGAATACCAGAGCGATTGGGGCCTGGGGCGCATGAAGGCCGATGAAGCCTATGCCGCCGGAATCAGCGGCAAGGGCGTAAAAATCGGCGCGCTGGATTCGGGGTTCGACGCCAATCACCCCGAAGCGTCCAAAGAGCGCTTCCACCCGGTCACCGCCAGCGGCACGTACGTCGATGGCAGTGCCTTCAGCACCACGGGCGCGCTCAACCCGAACAACGACTCCCACGGTACGCACGTCACCGGCACCATGGGCGCGGCGCGCGACGGCGTGGGCATGCATGGTGTGGCGTACAACGCACAGGTCTACGTCGGCAACACCAACGCCAACGACAGCTTCCTGTTCGGCCCGACCCCGGACCCCAAGTATTTCAAGACGGTGTACAGCGCCCTGGTGGATTCCGGCGTGCGCGCCATCAACAACAGTTGGGGCAGCCAACCCAAGGACGTCAGCTACCAGACCCTCGGTGACCTGCACGCGGCCTACGCCCAGCACTACAACCGCGGTACCTGGCTGGACGCGGCGGCGGATGTGGCCAAGGCCGGCGTGATCAACGTGTTCAGCGCCGGCAACAGCGGCTATGCGAATGCCAGCGTGCGCTCGGCGCTGCCGTACTTCCAGCCGGAACTGGAAGGTCACTGGCTGGCGGTGTCGGGGCTGGATAAGGCCAACAACCAGAAGTACAACAAGTGCGGCATCGCCAAATACTGGTGCATCTCTACTCCGGGTGCGCTGATCAACAGCACCATCCCGGAAGGTGGTTATGGGGTGAAATCCGGCACCTCAATGTCCGCGCCCCATGCCACCGGCGCCCTGGCGCTGGTGATGGAGCGCTATCCCTACATGACCAACGAACAGGCGCTGCAGGTACTGTTGACCACCGCCACGCAGCTTGACGGCTCAATCACCCAGGCCCCCAACGCCATCGTCGGCTGGGGCGTGCCGGACCTCGGCCGGGCGATGCACGGGCCGGGGCAGTTGCTCGGCGCGATGAACGTGAACCTCGCGGCCGGGCAGGGCGATGTGTGGAGTAACGGCATCTCCGACCAGGCCTTGCTCCAGCGCCAGGCCGAAGACCGCGCCGAACACAGCGCCTGGCAGCAAACCCTGCTCGATAAAGGCTGGCAGAACGGCCTGAGCGCCAGCGCCAGCCAGCAGGACCAGACCGACTACGCCGTGGGCAGCGCGCGTGATCAGGCGGCGGCGAACCGCGTGTACGAAGGCAGCCTGATCAAATCCGGCGCGGGCAGCCTGGTGCTCAGCGGCGACAGCACCTATCGCGGTCCAACCCTGGTCAACGGCGGCCTGCTGGCGGTGAACGGCGCGTTGACCTCGGCCGTAACGGTCAACGACAGCGGCACCCTAGGCGGTTCCGGGCGGATCGGCGCGCTGTCGGTCAACCACGGCGGGCGCGTGGCGCCGGGTAACTCGGTGGGCACCTTGCAGGTAGCTGGGGATGTGAACCTGGGCGCAGGCTCCACCTATGCAGTTGAACTCACCCCCACCCGTAGCGACCGCATCGTCGCCGGCGGCAAGGCTGTGCTGGGGGGCGGTACGGTCACCCTGGCCCTGGAAAACAGCCCGACATTATTAAGCCAGAGCCAGGCCCAGAGCCTGATCGGCCGGCAATATTCGATCCTTGAGGCAGCCGGCGGTATCCAGGGCCAGTTCGGCCAGGTGCTGCCGAACTATCTGTTCCTCGGCGGCACGCTGGATTACGCCGCCAACGGCGTGCAACTGGCGGTGGGGCGCAATGACGCCAGCTTCGCCAGCGTCGCCGCCACCCGCAATCAGCGCGCCGTCGCCACGGCCGCCGAGCAGTTGGGGGCCGGCAACCCGGTGTACGAAAGCCTGCTGCAATCGGACTCGATAGCCACGGCGCAACAGGGCTTGCAGCAACTGTCCGGTGAGATCTACCCGGGCGTGGGCGCGATGTTGATCAACGACAGCCGCCAACTGCGCGACGCGGTGGGCGAGCGCCTGCGCCATGTGCCGGTGGCCGGTGAACGCAACCTGTGGTTCAAGGCCCTGGGCGCCTGGGGCAAGTCCGATACGCGCGGTGAAACGGCGGGTTCCACCACCTCCCTCGGCGGTTTGCTGGCGGGTGTCGACGGCGCACTGGACGAACAGACCCGCGTCGGTGTGGTCGCCGGCTACAGCGACAGCTCGTTGAACATGGGCGGCGGCACCCATTCCTCGGCGTCCATCGACAGCTATCACTTCGGCGCCTATGCCGGGCGTGAGCTGGGCGACTGGCGCCTGAGTGTTGGCGGTGCCTACAGCTGGCATCGCGGCGATGTGAAGCGCGACCTGCAATACGGCGAGGTCAGCGGCAAGCAAAAGACCAAGCTGGAGGCGCGCACCGCGCAGTTGTTCACCGAAGCGGCGTACCGCATTCACCTGCAACCGCTGGCACTGGAACCCTTCGCCAACCTGGCCTACGTGCACCTGGACAGCGATTCGTTCCACGAAAAAGGCGCAGCGGCGGCCCTGGAGCGCGGCGATGACCGACGTGATGCGGTGCTCGGCACCCTCGGCGTGCGCGCACTGAAAACCGTGGTGTTGAACGACCATCAACAACTGGAACTGTCCGGCTCGCTGGGCTGGCAACACAGCCTGACGGCGGTGGAGTCCGAGGAGCACCTGGCGTTTGTCGCCGGCGGGCCGTCCTTTGCCGTGCGCAGCGCACCGTTGCTGCGCGACGCCGCGTTGGTAGGACTGCAGGCGAGCCTGGCGCTGAGCCCGTCGACACGGGTCAACCTGGATTACAACGGCCAATTGGGCGGGCGCGAGAAAACCCAGGGCGTGGGGCTAAGCCTGAACTGGCAGTTCTAAAGGCACACCACAAATCAAATGTGGGAGGGGGCTTGCCCCCGATGAGGGTGGGTCAGCCGGTACATCCGGCGACTGACACTCCGCTATCGGGGGCAAGCCCCCTCCCACAGGGAAAGTGATTCACCTACTGGCAATAAGAAAACTAAGGAAGGTCACCGTGAAAAAACGCAAGTCAGGGTTCACCATTGCCCTCCACACAGGGCCGGGCTATCCGCTCAAGGCGTTGAGCCGCGTGCCATACGGCGCGTTGCTGTGCTGCCTGGCCAGCGGCCTCGCAAGCATGCAAACCGCCCAGGCCGCACCCTATGTGGAAACCGGCAAGCCGGGCGATGCCGCCAGTTGGCGCAGCAACGAGTTCAAGGCCGATTGGGGCCTGGGCGCCGTGCACGCCGACACCGCGTATGCCGCCGGCTACACCGGCAAGGGCGTCAAGCTGGGCATCTTCGACCAGCCGGTGTACGCCCAGCATCCGGAATTCGCCAGCCCGGGCAAAGTGGTGACGATCGTCACCGAGGGCATCCGCCAGTACACCGACCCGTACATTCCGGTGAAGGCCGGTGATGCGTTTCGCTATGACGGCACGCCGTCCCTGGGCTCCAACGGCAAGTTGGGCAACCACGGCACCCATGTCGGCGGCATTGCGGCGGGTAACCGCGACGGCGGGCCGATGCATGGCGTGGCGTTCAACGCGCAAATCATCAGCGCCGAAAACGGCGACCCAGGCCCGGAAGACGGGATCATCCTGGGCAACGATGGCGCGGTGTACAAAGCCGGTTGGGATGCGCTGGTCGCCAGCGGCGCGCGCATCATCAACAACAGCTGGGGCATCGGCATCGGCGATCAGTACGCCAAGGGCGGTCGCGATCCGGCGTTCCCCAACTTCACGGTCAATGAAGCCCAGGCGCAGTTCAACAACATCCGGCCGATCCTCGGCACGATTGCAGGCGGTGCCTATCAAGGAGCGATCGACGCGGCCCGCAGCGGTGTGCTGACCATCTTTGCCGCCGGTAACGACTACAACCGCAACAACCCGGATGCGATCTCGGGCCTGGCGTATTTCGTGCCGCAGATTGCGCCGAACTGGCTGTCGGTGGCGGCCCTGCAGCAGAACCCGGATACCACGAGCGCCAACCCCTACGTGATCAGCACCTTCTCCTCGCGCTGTGGCTATGCGGCGAGTTTCTGCGTAGCGGCGCCGGGTACGAAGATTTTCAGTTCGATCATCAACGGCACCAACCTGGACAACCTCACCAACGACTACGCCAACTTCAACGGCACCTCCATGGCCGCGCCCCATGTGGCCGGCAGTGCGGCGGTGCTGATGGAGCGCTTCCCGTACATGAGCGGCGACCAGATCTCCACGCTGCTCAAGACCACCGCCACCGACCTTGGCGCGCCGGGCATCGACTCGCTGTATGGCTGGGGCATGATCAACCTGGGCAAGGCGGTCAACGGCCCGGGGATGTTCGTTACCGCCGAGGATATTCCGGCCGAGTTTCGCATCGACGGCGCGTATGGCAGTGGCCAGTTCGTCGCCGACCTGCCGGGCATTGGCGCGGTGGTGGACGCCGGCAAACCGACCCAGCGCGTGTGCACCGACATCCATTGCGGGCTGGACGTGTGGAGCAATGACATCGCCGGGCATGGCGGCCTGACCAAGCAGGGCGTTGGCACCCTGGTGCTGACCGGCGCCAACACCTACAGCGGCCCGACCCTGGTCAACCAGGGCTTGCTGGCGATCAACGGCTCGCTCACCTCCGACGTGACCGTCAGCCAGAGCGGCGTGGTCGGTGGCTCGGGGCGTATCGGCTCGCTGACCGCCAGAAGCGGCGGCACCGTGGCGCCGGGCAACTCCATCGGCACGCTGAACGTGGCGGGCAATGTCACCTTCGATGCAGGCTCGACTTATGCGGTGGAATTGTCGCCCACGAGCAGCGACCGCATCGTCGCCGGCGGCACCGCCACACTCAACGGCGGTACCGTGACCCTGGCCCTGGAAAACAGCCCGACCTTGCTCAGCGCGACCCAGGCGCAAAGCCTGATCGGCCGCCAGTACACCATCCTGCAAGCGGCGGGCGGTATTACCGGCCGCTTCGGTGCGGTACTGCCGGACTACCTGTTCATCGGCGGCACGTTGAACTATGCGGCGGGCGGTGTGCAGCTGGATGTGGCACGCACCAACAGCTTCGCCAGCGTGGCCGCGACGCCAAACCAGCGCGCCGTCGCCGCAGCCGCTGAGCAATTGGGCGCGGGCAACGGCGTGTATGAAAGCCTGTTGCTGGCCCCGACGGCGGCCTCGGCACAGGGCGCGTTCCAGCAACTGAGTGGCGAAGTCTATCCAGCCCTGGAGACTGCGTTGGTCAATGACAGCCGCTACGTGCGCGAAGCGGTTGGCGAGCGCCTGCGCAACGGTGAAATGGGCGCGACCAGCCAGGCCATCGACAGCCGTGGCAACGTGTGGGTAAAAGCGCTGGGGGCCTGGGGCAAGACCGACAGCCGCAGCGACACGGCGGGCTACACCACGTCCATCGGCGGCATGCTGGCCGGCGTCGACGGTGCCCTCGACGACGCAACGCGCATCGGCCTGGTGGCCGGCTACAGCGATACGTCTCTGAACATGGGCAGCGACACCCATAGCCGTGCCTCGGTCGACAGCTACCACTTCGGTGCCTATGCCGGGCATGAAATCGGCGCCTGGCGCCTGAGTGGCGGCGCAACCTACAGCTGGCACCGCGCCGATGTGAAGCGCGACCTGCAATACGGCGATGTCAGCGGCAAGCAGAACGCCAAGGTCGATGCCCACAGCACCCAGGTGTTCACCGAGGCGGCGTACCGCATCAACCTGCAACCCTTGGCGCTTGAGCCATTCGCCAACCTGGCCTACGTGCACCTGGACACGGACAGCTTCAAAGAGAAGGGCGATGCCGCTGCGCTGAAAAGTGGCGACGACAGCCGCGACCTGGTGCTGAGCACCCTGGGTGTGCGCGCCTTGAAAACCTTCAACATCAATGATCACCAGCAACTGGAAGTGTCCGGGAGCCTGGGCTGGCAGCACAATCTGAGCAGCACGGACGCCGAGCAGCACCTGGCGTTTGCCTCCGGCGGCCCTTCGTTCGCGGTGGAAAGCGCGCCGATGGTGCGCGATGCCGCCCTGGTCGGGGCACGGGTGAGCCTGGCCCTGAGCAAGGATGCGCGGGTGAACTTCGACTACAACGGTTTGCTGGCCAGCAAGGAGAAAGTGCATGGCGTCGGTTTGAGCCTGGACTGGGCGTTCTGACGCGTTAAAAACCACTGCAGGAGCGAGCTTGCTCGCGAAAAACTCAAGTGCGGCGCGGTTGTTCAGGTAGAGCGCGTCATCGTTGACGATCTTCGCGAGCAAGCTCGCTCCTACAGTTGGTAATGGACAAGAGGTGTTTCGCTTTCTCGACAAATCCAACAACAGAGAGGCACTGCCATGGGTATCTTTGACTATAAAAACCTCGGGACCGAGGGCTCCAAGACGTTGTTCGCCGATGCGATGGCGATCACGCTGTATGCGTATCACAACCTGGATAATGGCTACGCCGTGGGGTATCAACACAACGGCCTGGGCCTGGGTTTACCGGCCACGCTGGTGCAGGCGCTGCTGGGCAGTACCGATTCCCAGGGGGTCATTCCCGGCATTCCGTGGAACCCGGATTCGGAAAAAGCCGCCCTCGACGCGGTGCAGCAAGCCGGTTGGACGCCGATCAGCGCCAGCAGCCTCGGCTACACCGGCAAGGTCGACGCCCGGGGGACGTTTTTCGGCGAAAAGCCCGGCTACACCACGGCCCAGGTCGAAGTGCTGGGCAAGTACGATGACGCAGGCAAATTGCTGGAAATCGGTATCGGTTTTCGCGGCACGTCCGGGCCGCGTGAACACCTGATCAGCGATTCGATCGGCGATGTCATCAGCGACCTGCTCGCCGCGTTCGGGCCCAAGGACTACGCGAAAAACTACGTCGGCGAAGCCTTCGGCGGCTTGCTCAAGAACGTCGCCGAGTTTGCCGGTGCCCACGGCCTCAACGGCCAGGACGTACTGGTCAGCGGTCACAGCCTCGGTGGGCTGGCGGTCAACAGCATGGCCGACTTGAGCGACAGTAAATGGTCGGGCTTCTACAAGGACGCCAACTATGTGGCCTATGCCTCGCCGACCCAGAGCGGCGGTGACAAAGTGCTGAACGTGGGCTACGAAAATGACCCGGTGTTCCGTGCGCTGGATGGCGCATCGTTCAACCTGTCGTCCCTGGGCGTGCACGACAACCCCCATGAGTCCACCACCGACAATATCGTCAGCTTCAACGACCACTACGCGTCATCGTTGTGGAACGTGCTGCCGTTTTCCATCCTCAACCTGCCGACCTGGGTGTCGCACTTGCCCACCGGCTACGGCGATGGCATGACGCGCATTCTCGACTCCGGCTTCTATGAGCAGATGACCCGCGACTCCACGGTGATCGTCGCCAACCTGTCCGACCCCGCGCGGGCCACCACCTGGGTGCAGGACCTCAACCGCAATGCCGAAGCGCACAAGGGCGACACATTCATCATCGGCAGTCACGGCGACGACCTGATCCAGGGCGGCAAGGGCGCGGACTTTATCGAGGGCGGCAAAGGCAATGACACGATCCGCGACAGCAGCGGGCATAACACCTTCCTGTTCAGCGGGCACTTTGGCAATGATCGCGTGGTGGGCTACCAGGCGACGGACAAGCTGGTCTTCACGGACGTGCAGGGCAGCGCGGATTATCGCGATCATGCCAAGCTGGTCGGCGGGGATACGGTGATCAGCTTCGGCGCCGACTCGGTGACACTGGTGGGGGTGAGCAGTTTGTCGGGGGAGGGGGTTTTGATCGGCTAACGATTGGAATGCGGTAAAAACTGTGGGAGGGGGCTTGCCCCCGATTGCGGTGTATCAGCCTGCTTATATGTAGCTGACCTACCGCTATCGGGGGCAAGCCCCCTCCCACATTTGATATAGGCCAGCCTGAAATTATTGTTCCTTGCGCACCGTCGCCACATCATCGGCCTTGATACGGATACGCTTGCCGGCGATGTCGGTGAATTCGTAGAAGCCGTCGGCGGTCTTGGCGTTGGGTGTGTCCTTGGTCAGATACTGTGTGCCGTTTTGCAACGTGACCACCGTTTGCGTGGAGCAACCGGCCAATACCAGAAAAGTGAGTGCAACCAGCGGAAGACCCAAATTCTTCATGTTCATTACCCTTACCTTTAACCCTGAAAAGTCCCGCAGCGTCTGGCTGCGAGGCATAAATGTTACGCGATCAGCTCCCTCATCTGATCGCTTTTTTTCAAAAAGTTGCAGGCGCCATTTATCTATTACTGATTGCAACAAACCGTTTGCAGCGTCACTCTGTATGCATAACCAGTAGTTGACCGCGTTGTGCCATGAGCCACCCCCTCGAAGACCCCTTGTATTACCTGCACAACTTCCGCCAAGTGCTGATGTGGTTGGAGCAGCGCTATGCCGATCTGCTCGACCCGGACGAATTGCAGTTCATTCAGCAATTCGACAGGTTGCCCCAGGCGTCACAAGCGTTATTGGTGCGCATGGTCATGCGCAAGGGCGTGCATTTTCGTGGGGCAAAGCTCAACTACCTGGAAATCGGCTGCCCGCATGCGGCCATGCAACCACTGCTGGCGTCCGGTTGGGTCGAGGAGCAATGCCAGTTGGGCTTTGAAGAGCTGTTCGGCTTGCTGCAAAAAAGTGAGTTGCTTGCGGCGTTCAAGCCCTGGATCGAGCACCCCAGGGGCCGCAAAACCGACTGGCTGGCGCCATTGGCGGCGCAGTTCAATGAAAGCCGCAGCTTCGCCCTTTGGTGCCCCGACCTGCAAGACGTGCTCTACAGCCTGACGGTGATGCCGTTGTGCGACCGCTTGCGCCTGATGTTTTTCGGCAACCTGTATCAGGACTGGTCGGAGTTCGTGCTGGCGGACCTGGGCATCTACACCTACGAGAAGGTCGCGTTCTGCGCCGAGTCCCGAGGGTTGCGCAGCCGCGCCGACGTCGAGGGCTTTTTATTCCTGCACCAGTGCCAGCAGGCTTTTGATGCGGGCCAGGCGCTGGAAACGGTGTTGGCGCACATCGCCACGCTGCACACCGACAACCCCTGGCTGGAAAAACGCCGCGCCAAATTGCTGTTCCAGATCGGCCAATACTGCGAGCGCAGCGCTGAGTTGAGCGTGGCCGAGCAGATCTATCGTGGCTGCGCCTATCCCGGCGCGCGTGCGCGGCTGATCCGCGTGCTGGAGCGCCAGGAGGCCTATGCACAGGCCCTGGCATTGGCCGTGGCGGCGCAACAGGCACCGCAAAGCGCCGCCGAGCAGCAACACCTGCTGCGCGTAGTGCCGCGTCTGCGGCGCAAGCTGGGTGAACCCAAAGTGCCCAAGGCCAAGCCGCGAGCCGTCACGCGCCTGGACCTGGCACTGACGCCGCCGCAACCGCTGATGTCGGTGGAATATTGTGTGCAGGCCCACCTGAGCGAGCCGGACGCGCCGGTGCATTACGTGGAAAACGGCCTGATCAACTCGCTGTTCGGCCTGCTGTGCTGGGACGTGATCTTCGCGCCGCTGCCGGGCGCGTTTTTCCACCCGTTCCAGCGCGGGCCTGCCGACTTGCACAGTGAGGACTTTCATCAACGCCGAACCGAGTTGTTCAGCACGTGCTTTGAGCAACTGCGGGACGAGCGCTACAAGACCACCATTCGCCAGCGTTACGTGGACAAATGGGGCATTCAATCGCCCTTTGTGTTCTGGAACCTGCTCAGCGAAGAGCTGCTGGAGCAGGCCCTGACGTGCCTGCCGGCCGAACACTTGCGCTACTGGTTCGAGCGGCTGCTGCTGGATATCCGCGCCAACCGCACCGGGATGCCCGACCTGATCCAGTTCTGGCCGGCGCAGAAGACCTACCGCATGATCGAGGTCAAGGGCCCTGGCGACCGCCTGCAGGACAACCAACTGCGCTGGCTGGAGTTCTGCGGCGAGTACCAGATGCCGGTCACGGTCTGCTATGTGCGCTGGGCAGAGCCCGCTTGAGCTACAGCGTCGCGGTGCGCGCGTTGTGCGAGTTCACGGCCAAGGTCGGTGACCTGGATCTGCGCTTTACCCCGTCGCCCAGTGCCCAGGAAGGCATCGTCGGCCATCGCACGGTGGCGTCGCGGCGCAGCGCGCATTACCAGAACGAAGTCGCGCTCGAGGGCGAGCACGAGCAACTCAAGGTGCGGGGCAGGGCGGACGGCTATGACCCGGACAGCAACCGCCTCGAAGAAGTAAAAACCTATCGCGGCGACCTTAAGGCCCAGCCCGCCAACCATCGGCAATTGCATTGGGCCCAGGTCAAGGTCTATGGCTGGCTGATGTGCCAGAAGCTGGGGCTCGATGAGATCGAGCTGGCGCTGGTGTATTTCGATATCGTCGGCGAGGGCGAGACCCTGCTCAAGCAGCGCTTTGCCGCGCCGGACCTGGAGCGCTTCTTCAAGCAGCAATGCGCGCTGTTTCTCGACTGGGCCCACCAGCAGATGCAACACCGTGAGGCGCGCAACCGTGACGCCCAAGGCCTGGCGTTTCCCCATGCCGAGTTTCGCAGCGGCCAGCGTTCGCTGGCCGAATCGGTGTACAAGGCGGTGAGCACCGGCCGTTGTCTGATGGCCCAGGCGCCGACCGGCATCGGCAAGACCGTCGGCACGCTGTTTCCGATGCTCAAGGCCCTGGCGCCGCAGCAGTTGGACAAGGTGTTTTTCCTCACCGCCAAGACCCCGGGCCGCAAGCTGGCGCTGGATGCCGCCCAGGTTCTTTACGACAGCAGCCCCGAGCTGTCCCTGCAGGTGCTGGAACTGGTGGCCCGGGACAAGGCCTGCGAGCACCTGGACAAAGCCTGCCACGGTGACTCGTGCCCGCTGGCCAGGGGCTTTTACGATCGCTTGCCCGCCGCCCGCCAGGCGGCAGCCAGGGTGCGTCTGCTCGATCAGCGTCACCTGCGGGAGGTGGCGCTGGCCCACGACGTCTGCCCGTATTACCTGAGCCAGGAAATGGCGCGCTGGACCGACGTTGTGGTTGCCGACTACAACTACTATTTCGACTTCGGCGCCATGCTCTTCGGGCTGGCGCAGCTCAATCAGTGGCGTGTCGCGGTGCTGGTCGACGAGGCGCATAACCTGGTCGAGCGCGCGCGTTCGATGTACAGCGCCAGCCTCGACCAGTACAGCCTCAAGACGCTGCGCGACAGCGCCCCCGAGCCGTTGAAAAAGCCCTTGCAGCGCCTGAACCGTGAGTGGAATGCGCTGCACAAGGACCAACTGGCGCCGTATCAGGCATACGCGGCCAAACCCGACAAGCTGCTCCAGGCCCTGAGCCAGTGTGCCAGCGCCATGGGCGACTATTTCAACGACCACCCCGAAGCCCTCAGTGGCGACTTGCAGGCCTTTTACTTCGAGGCGCTGCAATTTAACAAGGTGGCCGAGCTGTTCAATGAACACTTCATCTTCGATATCAGCAAACGCCAGTTCAGCGCCAAGCGCAGCAGCTCGACCCTGTGCCTGCGCAACGTGGTGCCGGCCGAGTTCATTCGCCCCAGGTTGACGGCCGCGCGCAGCAGCGTGCTGTTTTCCGCGACCCTCAGCCCCCGCCACTACTACGCCGACCTGCTCGGGTTGCCGCCGGACACCGCCTGGGTCGACGTCGAATCGCCGTTCAAGGCCGAGCAACTGCAGGTGAGCATCGTCGACCGCATCTCCACGCGGTTCGTGCACCGCCAGGCGTCGCTGGAACCCATTGTGGAACTGATCGCCCGGCAATTCGCCACGCAGCCGGGCAACTACCTGGCGTTTTTCTCCAGCTTCGATTACCTGCAACAAGTCGCGCAGCTGCTGGCTGAGCGGCACCCGCAGATTGCGCTGTGGCTGCAGTCGCGGGGCATGGCCGAAGCTGAACGCCAGGCCTTTCTGGACCAGTTCACCCCGCACAGCCAGGGCGTGGGTTTTGCGGTACTGGGTGGCGCCTTTGGCGAAGGCATCGATTTGCCCGGTGCGCGCCTGATCGGCGCGTTCATCGCCACCCTGGGCCTGCCGCAGCTCAATCCGGTGAATGAACAGATGAAAGCGCGCATGGGCGCGATCTTCGGCGCGGGCTATGACTACACCTATTTGTATCCCGGTATCCAGAAAGTGGTGCAGGCAGCGGGGAGGGTGATCCGCAGTCAACACGACCGCGGTGTGGTGATGTTGATCGATGATCGCTTTGGCGAGGCGCGGGTGAGGCAGTTGTTGCCCCGTTGGTGGGCACCAACGACCTGAGGGACTCACCGCCATTCAAAAGTGGGAGGGCTTGCCCTGATACCCGCTGTAGGAGCGAGCTTGCTCGCGAAAAACTCACCGGCACCGCGTTCATTCAGGAAGCACGCGTTATCGTTGACGTTTTTCGCGAGCAAGAGCTAGGCGCCCCCCTCGCTCCTACAGACGGCGGCACTGTGTTGGGGCTTAGACCACTTCCAGGTAGGAGCTTTGTATCGCCCGCGCCAGTTCGCGCACGGTGTCGATGAAGTCGGTCAGCCGGGTGTGCAGCCCGTCTTCCAGAATCTCATCGATCCCGGTGTACCGCAGGCGCGCCTCGAATTCGGCGGCCAGGCGCTGTGCTGTGCGGCCGTAACTGCCGGGCAGGTCGGCGAGGATGTGGCTCAGTTCCTCGATGCACGCATGCAGTGAACGCGGCACGTCGCTGCGCAACAGCAGCAGCTCGGACACCGAGCGGGCGTTCAAGGCATTCGGATACAGCTCGGTATAGGCTTCGAACGAGGACAGCGCGCGCAGCAGGGCGCTCCACTGGTAATAGCCGCGTGCCGACACGTCGCTGACTTCTTCGGACTCTTCACCAAACATCTCATAGCGCGCATCCAGCAGGCGCAGGGTGTTGTCCGCACGTTCGACGAAGGTGCCCAGGCGAATGAATCGATAGGCGTCATTGCGCATGATGGTGCCGGAGGTTGCGCCGCGAAACAGGTGCGAGCGTTGCTTGACCCAGTCACAGAAATGGCTGATGCCATGCCGCGCCAGGCCGCCGGCGGCGATGCTGCGCATTTCCAGCCAGGTGGCGTTGAGGTTTTCCCACATGTCGGCGGTGATGCGTCCGCGCACGGCATGGGCATTGCCCCTGGCAGCGCGCAGGCAGTTGTAGATACTGGCCGGGTTTTCTTCATCCAGGGCGAAAAAGTGCAGCATGCGCCCGGCGTCCAGTTGCTGATGGCGCTCAAGGTAACTGTCCAGGGTGCCGCTGCTGAGCAGCGACATCGCCAGTTCATCGAGCCCATCGCTGCGCCCGGCCTGGGGCATCAACGACAGCGAATAACTGACTTCCAGCATGCGCGCCAGGTTCTCGGCGCGCTCAAGATAGCGGGACATCCAATACAGATCTGCGGCGGTTCTACTCAACATACTCAGCCCTCCACCACCCAGGTGTCCTTGGTTCCGCCGCCTTGCGACGAGTTGACGATCAGCGAGCCTTCCTTGAGCGCTACACGGGTCAGGCCGCCGGGCACCAGGCGGGTTTCCTTGCCCGAGAGCACGAACGGGCGCAGGTCGATATGCCGCGGCGCGATGCCGTTTTCGACGAAGGTCGGGCAGGTGGACAGGCTCAGGGTCGGTTGCGCGATATAGGCATGGGGACGCGCCTTGATGCGCTGGCGAAAGTCCTCGATCTCGGCAGCGCTGGACGCCGGTCCCACCAGCATGCCGTAGCCGCCCGAGCCCTGGGTTTCCTTGACCACCAGCTGCGCAAGGTTGGCCAGCACATGGGACAGTTCATCCGGCTTGCGGCACTGGAAGGTCGGGACGTTCTGCAGGATGGGTTCTTCATCCAGGTAAAAACGGATCATGGCCGGCACATAGGGGTAGATCGACTTGTCGTCGGCCACGCCGGTGCCGATGGCGTTGGCCAGTACCACGTTGCCCGCGCAATAGGCGGCCACCAGGCCGGGCACGCCGAGCATCGAGTCGGGGTTGAACGCCTGCGGGTCGAGGAAGGCGTCATCGATGCGTCGGTAGATCACATCAACCGCCTTGGGGCCGTCGGTGGTGCGCATGAATACCTTGAGGTCGTGCACGAACAGGTCGGCGCCTTCCACCAGCTCCACGCCCATTTCCCGGGCCAGGAAGGCATGCTCGAAGAAGGCGCTGTTGAAGCGCCCCGGGGTGAGGACCACCACGTTGGGGTTGTCCAGGCGGCTGGCGCTTTTCAGGGTCTTGAGCAGCAGGTTGGGGTAGTGGTCCACCGGCGCGATGCGCTGCCTGGCGAACACTTCCGGGAACAGGCGCATCATCATCTTGCGGTCTTCGAGCATGTAGCTGACGCCGCTGGGGGTGCGCAGGTTGTCTTCGAGTACGTAGTAGGTGCCGTCGCCGTCGCGCACCAGGTCGACGCCGGAGATGTGCGAGTAAATGTCGCGGTGCAGGTCCAGCCCGACCATCGCCTTCTGATAGCCCTCATTGCCCAGCACCTGGTCTGCCGGGATGATGCCGGCCTTGATGATGCGCTGGTCGTGGTAGATATCGGCGAGAAACATGTTCAACGCGGTGACCCGCTGGATACAGCCGCGCTCGATCACGCTCCATTCGCTGGCGGGAATGCTGCGCGGGATGATGTCGAAGGGGATCAGGCGCTCGGTGTCTTGCTCGTCGCCGTACAGGGTGAAGGTGATCCCGGCGCGGTGGAACAGCAAATCCGCTTCACGGCGACGCTGGGCCAGCAGTTCCGGCGGCGTATTGGCCAGCCAGCGGGAGAAATCCTGATAATGCGCACGGCAGGCGCCGTCTGCATCATTCATTTCATCGAAGAAAGATCGAGCCATTCCAGTACCTTGTCAGTGCCCAGCCTTGCTTGGTTGGCAGCTTGCTTGGGTGGCACTGCCGCTAAAAACGCTTTTCTTATGAGCCTGTGGCTAAGGGTGCCAACAGGCCTGGTCCTTACTTTCTTATGGAGTCGGCTCTGGGTCGGGGGGTAACGAATGCTCCTGTTTACCGGCGGATGAATGGATTAAGCAAGGCCTGTGCCGGAAACGGCAGTCACTACCGGTAAATCCTCTGTAGGAGCGAGCTCGCTCGCGAAGAACGCACGGGCAATGGGTTCAAGCAGACTGGCGCTTCATCGTTGACGATCCTCGCGAGCAAGCTCGCTCCTACGGGGGGCGGGGGGTGCTCTGATTTGGTGCGCGACGAACTTGAACTTCACCCAGGTCCGCTTCTTCTAATGAGCCTTGAAACCGGATGGAGCCGCATCGTGCCCAGAATTATTTCGCCCAACACGCCGGAAGCGGCGTTGACCGACCACAGCGAGCACAACGCCAAGATCTTCGGTTCGCCTAAGGACCGTCTCGACTTCTATCGTCGCGAGATCCAGTACGAAACCAGCATCCTGGCCAACCGCACCGACGCCTACCTAACCGCCCAGTCATTCCTGGTAATTGCCTTCGTCTCCGGCATGGGCAATCTGAACCCGGAGTGGGGCAAGTTGTTCACCCTGGTGGTGCCGGTGATTCTCGCCGCCCTGGGCATTCTCAGCTCACTCAACGCCTGGCCCGGCATCCGCGCCGCGTACGAGATCATCGATCACTGGCACTACAAGCAAAGCGAGTTGCTGCGCAGTGAGCCGGTGATGGGCATGGCCTATGATGAGTCGCCGCTGTTTTCCGAAATGGAGTCCACCCACAAGGGCTATCGCAAGTCCCTGCTGTTCTCCATGCGCGCGCCGTGGTTGTTCATGGGGTTCTGGCTGGTGTTGGGCATCTATGCCTTTTACATCCAGGTCGACAACCCTTTGCGCTGAGCAATTGGACGGAACTTCACCCGTTAACCCGGCGCCTTAGTTTTACGGGGTACAGATTCCCCGCAAGCCTGCAATGAGGTGCGCCATGACCACAGATCACGATCCCCAGACCACTGACCGCAACGACCCGGCGATCGACGCCGGCAAGCCGGCCCCCGGCACTGGCGCCGATGCGCCCAAGGACCCGACGCCGGCCAGCGACCCGGATGCCCAGGAAAACGACTACAGTCCGGACTTCAAGCCTGAGCCTGAGCACAAGCCTGAAACCGATGCCGATATCGATACCCAGGGCGGTTAGAGGAGACAGTCATGTCAAAAGAACTGGACGAAGAACTCAATGATCCGGGCAATGAAGACCCGGGCTCCTTGATGGACGATGCCGAAGTGCCGCTCAACGATCTGGATGAAGCGGCGGACGTCGGCAATACCGAAGATCAGCACTGATCCGGCGGCGCGCCCCGGGATTCACTGTTTCTGCGCGGTGCGCCGTTCGTACCACACCAGCATCGGCTGAGTGCTCAAACCATGCACCATGATGCTCAACGCAATCACCGAAAGCGTTAGGTTCACCGCCACGGCGCTGCTGGTGCCGATCAGTCCGTGGTTGAGGGCGTAGAACAGGTAGTAGATGCTGCCGATTCCGCGAATGCCGAACCAACTGACCAGGCTACGTTGGCGACGGTCCATCAGGCTGCCCCACGGCATGGCGAACACGCTGAGCGGGCGAATCACGCAAAACAGCAGCGCGGCCAGCGCCAGCGCGCGCCAATCCCAATGGCTGACCAGCACGATGCCCAGCACGGTCACCAGGAACACTTCCATGGAGCGCTCCACCAGGCTGCCGAAGGCGAGCATGTCGCCCATCATTACGCCGGCCGCGATTTGCGTATCCTGCAATTGACTCACATCGCCATGCAGGGCCTGTTCAGGCTCGATCTCCAGGTGACCCACCACCGGCTGCGCCAGATGCTCGGCGGGTGTCTGGGCGTAACCGGTGGACTTGAACTCGGCCTGGCGCAGCCCCAGGCCCGCCGCGAATACCGACAGGAAGCCATAGCCACCGATGGCTTCAGCGCTGACATAGGCCAGGGCGATCAGCGCCAGGGTCAGGTAGTCATTGGGTGACAAGGTGCTGTCGGCATTGATCAGGCGCAGGCGCAAGGTCAAACGACCGATGCCACGCCCCATCCAGTAACCCGTCAACAGCCCGGCCGGCACTGCCCACAGCAGGTTTTTCAGCACCCAGCCACCGAACCAGTCGCCATCGAAACCGCCATGCTGCATGAACAGCAGGCCGAAGATCACAAAGGGAAAGGCGGTGCCGTCGTTCAAGCCGGCTTCGCCGGACAGGCCGAAACGCAGCGGGTCGTAGTCCTGGGCATTATTGACCTGAACCAGGCCGGCCAGTACCGGGTCGGTGGGCGCCAGCATCGCGCCCACCAACAGCGACACGCCCCACGACAGCTGGAACAGGTAATGCAGCGCCAGGCAGGCGCCGAAGATGGTCAGCAGCATCACCGGCCCGGCCATGCCAAAGGCGATGCGCCAGGTGCGGTGCCTGAGCGGCAGGCGCAGTTTCAAGCCGCTGACGAACAGCGAAAACAGCACCGCGACTTCAGTCAGGTGCTCCATCCAGCGGGCTGAGCCCTTGATGTCCAGGTCCAGCAGGTCCACGCCCAGCGGGCCGATGGCGATGCCCAACAGCAGGCACACCGCCGAGGTGGTCACCGGCATCCAGCGCAGGTAGGAGGACGTGAGGGCGAGGGTCAGCAATACGGCGCCCAGTACGGCCAACCATAGAATGAATGTCATCGAACGAGCACCGGGGGCCGTGGTTTGTGCAGGTTTTGAGGGCCGCGGCAGGGTTCAGGTTCAATGTGATTGCATCGCGTTGCCACTCAAGCCGGCGACGGTTTCACGCTGATTTGATCCGATCCTGCAACAAGCGCTCCAGCGTCTCCACCGGCAATGGCCGGCTGAACAGATAGCCCTGGATCTGATCGCAGCCGGCCTCTTTCAGGAAGGCCAACTGCGCCTGGGTTTCCACCCCTTCGGCCACGACGCGCAGCTTCAAGCTGTGAGCCAGTTCGATGATCGTGCGGGTAATCGCCGCATCCTGCGGGTTGGTGGTGACTTCGCGGATAAACGCGATGTCGATCTTCAGCGTGTCGATGGGGAAGCGACGCAGGTACGCCAGGCTCGAATAACCGGTGCCGAAATCGTCGATGGCGATCTTCACGCCCATGGCGCGCAGGCGTTGCAGGGCGGCGATGGTGTGTTCAGTGTTTTCCATCAGCGAGCCTTCGGTGAGTTCAACCTCCAGCCAGTGGGCGTCCACGCCGGTTTCGACCAGGATGTGCTCGATGTCGGCAATCAGGTCGCCCTCGATCAACTGATGCCCCGAGACGTTGACCGACACTTCAATCGCACCGAGGCCGTTCAATTGCCAGGCGGCGATCTGTCGGCACACGCTCTCGATCACGCAGCGCCCCACGGGCACGATCAGACCGAGGTTTTCCAGGATCGGCACGAACACCGCCGGCGATACCGCGCCGTAGCCTGGCCGATCCCAGCGCAGCAAGACTTCCAGGCCGCAGACTTCGCCGTTGGCCAGTTCGACCTTGGGCTGGTAGTGCAGGGCAAACGCGTGTTGTTCGACCGCCTGGCGCAGGTCGTTCTCCAGGTCTTGCCGGGCCAGGTCGTGCACGTTCATCTGGGCGTGATCGCCGACGCGCTGTTGCAATTGCTGCTCCAGCCTCAGGCTGTGTTGCTTGAGCTCATCGCCATGGGCCTTGAGCCGCAGCAGGTTGCGCACCCGCAGCCACAGCTCGACGCGTTCGACCGGCTTGCTGATGAATTCCTCGGCGCCGGTTTCCAGGCCGCTGACCCGCGCGCTGGATTCGCTCAGGGCCGACAGCATGATGATCGGGATATTCGCCGTGACGGGGTTGGCCTTGAGCTGGGTGGCCACTTCGTAGCCGTCCATGCCGGGCATCATGATGTCCAGCAGGATCAGGTCGGGCGGCTGCTGCGCCACCAACTGCAAGGCTTCTTCGCCGTTGCTCGCGCTCAGGGTCTGGTAACCCTCATGCTGCAGCAGGGTTTCCAGGAGTTTGCGGACCTGGGGTTCATCGTCAACGATCAACAGGGTTGCGGGTGAGCTGGCCATGGAGAGAACTCATGCGGGAGGTGTGATGGTCGGGTTCAGCAGGGTGTCGATCACCTGGTACAGCTCCTTGTAGCGCAGGGGCTTGGTGACGTAGGCGTCGCAACCGGCCAGGCGGGTTTTTTCCCGATCTTCCTTCATGGCCATGGCAGTGAGGGCGATCACCGGGATGTGCGCGGTGAGCGGGTCTTGCTTGAGCAAGCGGGTCGCGGCCAGGCCGTCCATGCCTGGCAACTGGATGTCCATCAGGATCAGCGCCGGTTGTTGTACGCGGGCCAGGGTCAGCCCGCTTTCGGCATCCGCCGCCCACTGCTCGTTGTGCCCGGCGCTCACCAGCAGCAGGCGCGCCAGGCGCATATTCGCTTCGTTGTCTTCGATGATCAGGATATCGGCCATGCGGCCTCCGGAATGCGATGCAACGGCAGCCACACCACGAAACGCGCGCCCAGGCCTTCGCGGCTGGCCACGGCCACGCTGCCGCCGTGCAGTTCGGTCAACTGCTTGACCATCGCCAGGCCCAGGCCGGTGCCTTCGAATTTGCGCGCCAGGCTGCTGTCGATCTGGCTGAAGGCCTTGAACAACTTGCCCATGTCATCCGGGGCGATGCCGATACCGGTGTCGCTCACGCTCAGCTCGAGGAATGCCGGGTGACTGCCGGGCGGCAGGGCAAAACCCTGCACCGGCCAATCGCCGGGGACCCGGCCGACCTGGTCACGCCCGACTTCACGCACCACCAGGGTCACGGTGCTGCCGTGCTCACTGAACTTCACTGCATTGGCCAGCAGGTTGTAGACGATCTGCTTGGTCTTGCGCAGGTCCAGTTGCAGCCAGCCAAAATCCTGCGGATTGTCCAGCGTCAACTGGATGCGCTGCAGGGCGGCTTTCTCACGCACGATCAACAGGCTGTTGGCCAACAGGCCGGCCAGTTCCACGGGTTCCAGTTCGAGGTCCATCATCCCGGCCTCGACCTTGGACAGGTCGAGGATGTCGTTGATCAACGCCAGCAGATGCTGGCCGCTGGTGAAGATATCGCCGATGTATTCGCGCTGGATCTCGCTCATGTCGCCCACCAGCCCGTCCTTGAGCGCCTCGGAAAAACCGATCACCGCGTTCAGCGGTGTGCGCAGTTCATGGGACATGGTGGCGAGAAATTCCGACTTCATGTGGTTGGCATGCTCCAACTCCAGGTTCTTTTCTTCCAGGGCGCGTTCGAAGCCTTTGCGCTCGGCTTCTTCCTGCTTGCGCGCGGTGTTGTCGGTGCCGATCAGCAGGTAACCGATGATCGTGTCATGCCGATTGCGCAGCGCCGTTACCGAGACCATGGCCGACAAGCGACTGCCGTCCTTGCGGATGTAGGTCAGCTCGTAAATGTCTTCGATGCCGCGGGAGGCCTTGAACACCAGGGCTTCGAACCCCGGCGTAATCGGCGTATCGAGCTCCAGGCTCAGAGCGGCGGCGCGGGTAATCAGTTCGGTTGGGTCGGAGATGTCGGCGGGGGTGATGCGGTTGAGCACATCGGCGGCGGCGTAGCCGAGCATGCGTTCGGCGCCGACGTTGAAGATCTGGATCACGCCCTTTTCGTCAGTGGCGATGCTGGAGAAATAGGCGCTGTTGAAGATCGCATCCTGCAGCGCGCCGGTCTTGAGCAAGGTTTTCTGGCGCTTGAACTCGACGATTTTTTCGGCGCGTGATTGGGGCGGGTCGGGTAGGGGGGTGTCCATTGCCAGGTAATCCGTGAACTTCAGGCCTGCCATCGGTACAGGGCGATGGCGCAGAACATGTTCACAGAAGACCGCGCGGACGCGACGATGAGGACATGAGTTTGTTGGACAATAGCAGAGATTGTGGCGTTTTGATGGCCGAGGCCGGCCTTTTGACGCAATAGCGTCCGCATTTCAATGATTTACGTGTTTCTTCGCTGATGAAACGTTTCACCTTGCGGATAATTGGCAACGCAAGCGCTTGCGTAAGCAAATGTATCTAAACTAGAGTCGGCAGCACTCGACAACAAAAACAATAAATCCAGGAGCTCATCCATGAGCCTTGAACCCTTGCTTGAGATGCAGGGCATCAGCAAAACCTTCAACGGTTTGCGCGTGCTCAAAAGTGTCGGCCTGAAGGTCTACCCCAGTGAAATTCACGCCTTGATGGGGGAGAACGGCGCCGGCAAGTCCACGCTGATGAAAATCCTCTCCGGCGCCTACCAGGCCGATCCCGGCGGCGTTATCCGCATCGACGGCCAACCCGTCGCCAGCTTCACCCCCGCTACCGCCAAGGCCCTGGGCATCGCCGTGATCTACCAGGAACTGAGCCTGTGCCCGAACCTGAGCGTGGCCGAGAATATCTACCTGGGCCGCGAACTGCGCCGAGGCTGGACCATCGACCGCAAGGGCATGCAGGCCGGTTGCGTGGAGGTGCTGCAACGCCTGGGCGCCGAATTCACCGGCGCTACCCAGGTCAGCAGCCTGTCGATTGCCGAGCGCCAGTTGGTCGAAATCGCCCGCGCCCTGCATGCCCATGCCAGGATCCTGGTGATGGACGAGCCGACCACGCCGCTGTCCTCCCGTGAAACCGACCGTCTGTTCGCGCTGATCAAACAACTGCGCAGCCAGGGCCTGGCAATCATCTACATCAGCCATCGCATGGCCGAAATCTACGAGCTGTCGGACCGCGTCTCGGTGCTGCGCGACGGCCAATATATCGGCGAGTTGACCCGCGCGGCGCTGTCGGCCGATGTGCTGGTGAAAATGATGGTGGGTCGCGACCTGTCAGGCTTCTACAAGAAGGAACACGCTGCCTATAACCCCGGCAACGTGGTGATGCGCGTGCGCGACATGGCCGATGGCAAGCGCGTGCGCCACTGCAGTTTCGATCTGCATGCCGGTGAAGTGCTGGGCATTGCCGGGCTGGTGGGGGCAGGGCGCACGGAGCTGGCGCGACTGATCTTCGGCGCCGACCCGCGCACCAGCGGCACCCTCGAAGTGGTGGGCAAGACGGTGACGCACCTGCGCACCCCGGCAGACGCCATTGGTGCCGGCGTGGTGTACCTCACCGAAGACCGCAAGGCCCAGGGCCTGTTCCTGGACATGAGCGTGGCCGACAACATCAATGTGTGCGCCTGCGTGCCGGATGCGCGAGCCGGTGGCGTGCTCGATCGCGCCCATGGCGCACAGCGCGCCAATGACGCGATCAAGTCGCTGTCGATTCGCGTGGCCTCGGGCAAAGTCACTGTGGGCGCGCTGTCCGGCGGCAACCAGCAGAAGGTGTTGCTCGCGCGGCTGCTGGAGGTCAAGCCCCATGTACTGATCCTGGATGAGCCCACCCGTGGCGTGGACATCGGCTCCAAATCCGAGATTTACCGCATCATCAATCAATTGGCCCAGGCCGGTGTCGGCATTGTGGTGATCTCCAGCGAACTGCCGGAAATCATCGGCACCTGCGACCGTGTGCTGATCATGCGCGAAGGCCAGTTGGTGGCTGAAGTCGGCGGGGCCTCCGGTCACGTCATCTCCCAGGAACGTATTATCGACCTCGCCACCGGTGGCGATCAGGTGGCTGCCAATGGCTGAATTCAATAGCGCAACAACCGTGGGCAAGGCCGAACGCGTGCGTGAGCTGATGCGCACGGTGGGCATGTTGCCGGTGCTGGTGTTGCTGCTGGTGGGCTTCGCCCTGGCCAGCGAGAACTTCATGACCCTGCAGAACCTGTCGATCATCACCCAGCAGGCCTCGGTAAATGTGGTGCTGGCGGCCGGCATGACCTTCGTGATCCTCACGGCGGGCATCGACCTGTCGGTGGGCGCGATCCTGGCGGCGTCGGCGGTGGTGGCGTTGCAGGCGTCGATGTCGCCGCAGTTCGGCATGTTCGGCATCGCCGCCGGGATTGGCTTTGGCCTGTTGCTGGGCTTGGTCAACGGTGGGTTGATCGCCTTCATGCGGTTGCCGCCGTTCATCGTCACCCTCGGCGCGCTCACCGCCATGCGTGGCCTGGCAAGGCTTTTGGCCGACGACAAGACGGTGTTCAACCCCGACTTGCCGTTTGCCTTCATCGGCAATGACTCGATCCTCGGTGTGCCCTGGCTGGTGGTGATTGCCGTGGCGGTGGTGGCGCTGTCGTGGTTCATCCTGCGCCGCACGGTGATGGGCGTGCAGATCTATTCGGTGGGCGGCAACCCGGAAGCGGCGCGGCTGTCGGGGATCAAGGTGTGGAAGGTGCTGTTGTTCGTCTACGCCATGTCCGGCGCGCTGGCCGGGCTCGGCGCGGTGATGAGCGCCTCGCGCCTGTTCGCCGCCAATGGCCTGCAACTGGGGCAGTCCTATGAACTGGATGCGATTGCCGCCGTGATTCTCGGTGGCACCAGCTTTACCGGCGGCGTCGGCACCATCGGCGGCACCCTGATCGGTGCGCTGATCATTGCGGTGCTCACCAATGGCCTGGTGCTGCTGGGGGTGTCGGATATCTGGCAGTACATCATCAAGGGCATCGTGATCATCGGCGCGGTGGCGCTGGATCGCTATCGTCAGTCCGGCGCGCGTACCTGAGTTGGCTCATACAACAATCACAAGAGAGAGACCCGCATGAACGTCAAACGTATTTTCCCGCTGATTGCCTTGGCTGCCCTGATGTCCCAGGCCGTGCAAGCCCGCGAACTCAAGGCTCTGGGCATCAGCATGGGGTCGCTGGGCAACCCGTATTTCGTCACGCTGGCCGATGGCGCCACGGCGCGGGCCAAGGCGTTGAACCCCAACGTCAAGGTCACTTCGGTGTCGGCCGACTATGACTTGAGCAAACAGTTTTCGCAGATCGACAACTTTATTTCGTCCAGGGTCGACCTGATCCTGATCAATGCCGTCGACCCGTCCGCCATGGCCTCGGCAATCAAGAAAGCGCGGGATGCCGGGATTGTCGTGGTGGCGGTGGATGTGGATGCCAAGGGCGTGAACGCCACGGTGCAGACCGACAACGTCGAAGCCGGCAAGCTGGCCTGCCAATACCTGGTGGATAAACTCTCGGGCAAAGGCAATGTGATTATCCAGAACGGCCCGCAAGTGACCGCCGTGACCGACCGCGTCAAAGGCTGCAAGGCCGCGCTGGCCACCGCGCCGGATATCAAGCTGCTGTCCGACGACCAGGACGCCAAGGGCTCGCGTGAAGGCGGCCTGAACGCGATGCAGGGTTACCTCACGCGCTTCCCGAAAATCGACGGCTTGTTCGCAATCAACGACCCGCAAGCCATTGGCAGCGACCTGGCGGCCAAGCAACTCAAGCGCAGCGGCATCGTTATCACCTCGGTGGACGGCGCGCCGGATATCGAAAACGCGCTGAAGACCGACACCCAGATCCAGGCCTCTGCCAGCCAGGACCCGTGGGCCATGGCCCAGACCGCCGTGGATGTGGGCAATGACCTGCTCAACGACAAAGCCCCCGCGCAAGCGGTGACCTTGCTCACGCCCAAGCTGATCACCCGCGACAACGTAGGCGGCTACAGCGGCTGGTCGAGCAAACACTGAAGTCTTGACCCGAGGGGATAGCGCCATGGTCACCATGGATGACGTGGCACGCAGGGCCGGTGTGTCGACGTCGACGGTGTCCCATGTGCTCAACGGTACGCGCAAGGTCAGCCCGGCCACGGTGCAGGCGGTGCAGCAGGCGATCCAGGCGCTGGGCTACGCGCCCAACACCCTGGCGCGTTCACTGGCGCGGTCGAGCACCAATACGATTGGCGTGGCGATCTCGGCGCTGTCCAACCATTATTTCAGCGAGACCGTGCACGCGATTGAAACCGCGTGCGCCAGGCACGGCTACATGATGCTGTTTGTCGACACCCACGACGACCCGGAGCAGGAATTGCGGGTGGTCACCGCGCTGCATCAGCGGCGGGTCGACGGCATTGTGCTGGCGCCGTCGAACGGCTCGCTGGCCCTGGATTATCTGCGCGCCAATGCAATTCCCGCGGTGCTGGTGGATCGCATGATGAGTGAGCAGTTCGATCAGGTCGGGGTGGAGAACCGCCAGGCCACCCAGGCGTTGATCGAGCATCTGATTGCCCACGGCCACCGCCGCATCGGCTTTATCGCCGGGCGAGCGGGGTTGAGCACCACCGATGAGCGGGTGGAGGGTTACCAGGCCGCGTTGCAGGCGGCGGGACTGGGGTTCGATCCGCAGTTGCTGGTCAACGGCGGCTCCAACACCGAGCCGGCACGCCAGGCCACCGTGCAGTTGCTGAGCCTGGCCGCGCCGCCGACCGCCATCATGGCCGGCAACAACCTGATGACCCTGGGCGCCATGCAGGCCCTGCGTGACGCCCACATCGACGTGCCGGGGCAAATGGCCCTGGTCGGGTTCGATGATTTCGAATGGGCGGATTTTTTCCTGCCGCGCTTGAGCCTGATCGCACAGCCGGTGCAGGCCCTCGGCGCACGTGCGGTGGACTTATTGCTGCAACGCATGGCTTCTCCCGGCTCGCCGCCCCAGAGCGTACGACTGGCGCCGACCCTGCAATTACGTAATTCCTGCGGCTGTGATTGATTGGAATAACCCACGTATGAACGATCCTGTTTCCCTTGGTATTGATCTCGGCACCTCTGAACTCAAGGCCATTCTCATGGACACCGGAGGTGCCGTGCTGGCCCATGCCGGCGTGCGCCTGATTGTGTCGCGGCGCCACAGCGGGTGGTCCGAACAGGCACCTGAAGACTGGTGGCAGGCCTGCATGCAGGCCTTGGACCAATTGCGTCAGCACGCAGCGTTTGCCCGTGTGGCCTGTATCGGGCTGTCCGGGCAGATGCACGGCGCGGTTTTACTCGGGGATGACAACCGCGTGTTGTACCCGGCCATCCTGTGGGACGACTCCCGTGCCGTCGCCGAAGCCGAACAGCTGGGGCCGAAGTTTGCCGACGTCACCGGCAGTTTGCCCATGGCCGGGCTGACTGCACCCAAGCTCCTATGGTTGCAACGGCATGAGCCTGAAGTGTTCAAGGCGATTGACTGCGTGCTGTCGCCCAAGGATTACCTGCGCCTGTGCCTGAGCGGCGAGCGCATCAGCGAGATGTCGGATGCCGCCGGCACCCTGTGGCTGAATGTGGCGCAGCGTGAATGGTTTACCCCGATGCTGCGCGCCACCGGCCTGGCGCCTGCGCAAATGCCCAGGCTGGTGGAGGGCGGTAGCGCGAGTGCCTGTGTAACGGCGGTCGGGCTCGGGTTGTCGGCGCAGGTGGTCATCGCCGGTGGCGGCGGGGATAACCCGGTGGCGGCGGTGGGTATCGGTGCGATCGATGCCGGTGACGGCTTTATCACCCTGGGCACCAGCGCGGCGATTGTCGCGATTACCGACCACGCCGCCGGCAACCCGGCCAGTGCGGTGCACAGCTTCTGCCATGCGCTGCCCGAGCGCTGGTACACCATGGGCGCGATGCTGGCCGGTGCCAGTTGCCTGCGCTGGGTAACGCGCCTGACGGGCCTGCCGGATGAGCAAACGCTGTTGGACCAGGTGCAGGCACAATTGCCCATCGAGCGGGGGGTACCGTTGTCCACGCCGTTGTTCCTGCCGTACCTGGCGGGTGAGCGCACGCCCCATAACGACCCCTTGCTGCGCGGCGGCTTCATGGGCCTCGGCCACGACTGCACGCCGGCGATGCTCGGCTACGCGGTGATGGAAGGCGTGGGTTTCGGCCTGCTCGACGCCTGGCGCGCAGTGCAATCGACCGGTGCCGAGGTCAAGTCCTTTGCCCTCGTAGGCGGAGGGGCGCGCAGTGAGTATTGGGCGCAACTGCTGGCCAATATTCTGCAAAGGGAAGTCTTTACGTTGCACGGCAGCGAGTTGAGTGCGTGCATTGGGGCGGCGAAGCTGGGATTCATGGCCATCGGGCAGGGCGCTGATCTGCTGGCGGCGGGTATGCCGGTGAAGATGCGGTATGTGCCTGATGAGCGGCAGCAGCCGGTGTTGGCGGCGCGCTATCACAAATTCCAGGGGTTGCTCGCGGCAGCGAAAGCGCTTCAGGACTGAATCCACGACTGGAGCAGAACTAATGTGGGAGGGGGCTCGCCCCCGATGGCAGTGTGTCAGTCTCCGATGTGTTGACTGACACTCCGCTATCGGGGGCAAGCCCCCTCCCACATTTGGATCGCAGCGTATCAGTTAGATAGCTGTCGGCTGTGAGACTGCCAGCAGCAGCGCCACAGTTCCGGAGCCATAGCGCAATTTACTGTGGGAGGGGGCTTGCTCCCGATAGCAGTGTGTCAGTCTCTGATGTGTTGACTGACACTCCGCTATCGGGAGCAAGCCCCCTCCCACATTTGGATCGCAGCGCATCAGTTAGCATCAGTTAGATAGCTGTCGGCTGTGAGACTGCCATCTGCAGCGCCCCAGGTCCGGAGCCATAGCGCAATTTACTGTGGGAGGGGGCTTGCTCCCGATGGCAGTGTGTCAGTCGCCGATGTGCTGATTGACACTCCGCTATCGGGGGTAAGCCCCCTCCCACATTTGGATCGCAGCGCATCAGTTAGATAGCTATCGGCTGTTAGACTGCCAGCAGCAGCGCCACAGGTCCGGAGCTATACCGCAGTTTACTGTGGGAGGGGACTTGTCCCCGATAGCAGTGTGTCAGTCGCCGATGTGCTGATTGACACTCCGCCATCGGGAGCAAGCCCCCTCCCACATTTGGATCGCAGCGCATCAGTTAGATAGCTGTCGGCTGTGAGACTGCCAGCAGCAGCGCCACAGGTCCGGAGCCATAGCGCAATTTATTGTGGGAGGGGGCTTGCTCCCGATGGCAGTGTGTCAGTCGCCGATGTGCTGACTGACACTCCGCGATCGGGGGCAAGCCCCCTCCCACAGGTTTGTGCGGTGTGCTGTCGGTCAGTCGTTCAACGGCGGCAACCGCCGCTTCACCGGGGTTTTCTTGACGATGGCGGTGTTGGTTTCGGCGTACCCGTTGATTCGGTCCAACAGGCTGTCCAACTGATCCATGGTGCGCACATGCAGGCGGGCGATGAAGCAGTCTTCGCCGGTGACTTTGTCGCATTCAGTGAATTCGGGAATCGCCTGGATCTGGCGTTCCACTTCCTGCAACTTGCCGGGCAGGGGACGGATGCGCACGATGGCTTGCAGCAGGTAACCGAAGTGTTTGGGGTCGATGTCGACGGTGTAGTGGGTCAGCACGCCGCGTTCCTCCAGGCGGCGCAAGCGTTCGCCGACACTCGGCGAAGACAGCCCGGTGATGCCGGCCAGGGCCTTGAGGGACAGGCGTGAGTCATCCATCAAAGCGGCGATCAGTTGCTGGTCGATGGTATCAATCATGAGTTTTGCCTAATAAATGAAGGTGATTCAAGGCTTCGGCCTTTTTTAGTCGCTGGAGCGGCTATGTGCCAGATTGCCATAATTGAGCCTCACTTGAGGAGCGTCAATTATGGATACCGCTGTCCGTCGCGGAATGTGGGAAATGATCGCCGCTATGCTGATTTCCGGCACCATCGGCTGGTTTGTGCTGGTGTCCGGCGTATCGGTGATCGAGGTGGTGTTCTGGCGCTGCGTTATCGGTGCGCTGGCGTTGTTGCTGGTGTGCGCCTGGCTCGGTTACCTGAGGCTGGACCTGCTCAGTTGGGCCAGGTTCGGGCTGGCCGTGCTCAGTGGCGTGGCCATTGTGGGCAACTGGTTGCTGCTGTTCGAATCCTACTCGCGCGCTTCCATCGCTATCAGTACGGCGGTGTACAACGTGCAACCGTTCATCTTGGTGATGCTGGCGGCGGTGTTTCTCGGTGAGCCGATCACCCTGCGCAAAATCACCTGGCTGAGCGTGGCGTTTCTGGGCATGTTGGCTATTGTCACGGCCCATGGTGCGCAGCCAGGCTGCGGCGACTATCTGGCAGGCGTCGCACTGGCCCTGGGCGCGGCTTTTTTGTACGCGGTCGCCGCGCTGATCATCAAGTGGCTCAAGGCGGTGCCGCCGCATTTGATGGCGTTGATCCAGGTGACCACCGGTGCCGTGCTGCTGGCGCCGCTGGTGCCCTGGGACAGTTTGCCCGCGTCGACCGATGCCTGGGCGGCGCTGGCGACCCTGGGTCTGGTGCACACGGGGTTGATGTATGTGTTGTTGTACGGGGCGATACAGAAGCTGCCGACCGCAATGACCGGCGCGTTGTCGTTCATCTACCCGATTGCGGCGATTTTCGTCGACTGGATCGCGTTCGGGCATCGCCTTGGGTGGCTGCAATGGCTGGGTGTGGCGGCGATTCTGCTGGCGGCGGCGGGGTTGCAGCGGGGCTGGTGGTGGCCCCGTAACCTCAGTAGGAGCGAGCTTGCTCGCGAAGAACGTAAGGACGCCGCGTGTTAACCCGATGCGCTGCGTTATCGTTAACGTTCTTCGCGAGCAAGCTCGCTCCTACAGAGGGTCAGTGCGTGCCCTGAAAGATGATGTTTTCCGGGTTGAAATGCTCCACGGCGCTGCCCGGCTGCGGCAATCCGAGGATGTGCCCCTTGATCTTGCCGACCACGTGCATCTCGCACGGTTTGCAGTCGAACTTCAGCGTCAGTACCTCGTCGCCATGGATCAACTGCATCGGCGCCACCTTGGTTTTCACGCCCGTCACACCCTTGGCCTGTTTGGGGCACAGGTTGAACGAGAACCGCAGGCAGTGCTTGGTGATCATCACCGGCACTTCGCCGGTTTCTTCGTGGGCTTCGAAGGCCGCATCGATCAGCTTCACCCCGTGACGGTGGTAGAAGTCGCGGGCCTTCTGGTTGTAGACGTTGGCCAGGAACGACAGGTGCGCATCCGGGTACACCGGCGGCGGCGAGGTCTCGGCCTTGCGCCCGCCACGTGGGTGTGCGGCCACGCGAGCGGCGGTCAGTGCCTCGATCACTTCACGGCGCAGCGCCTTGAGTTGCGAGTTGGGGATGAAGAACGCCTGCGGCGCGTCGAGCTCGATGCGGGTGGCGTGGTACTCGGTGGTGCCGAGCTGGCCCAGCAGGTCGCGCAGGGTGTCCAGGGCCTGTTCCGGCTTGTTGGCCACGCCGAACGGGCCGGGCAGGGTGACACTGGCGCTGATGCCTTCTTCGCTGGTGGCGGTGACGTCCAACTGTGCTTCACGCAGGCGCGCCACCCAGGACAGGCCGATACGGCGCTCGGCCGAGGTCTTGAGCAGTGCCTGTTGCCAGTTATGGTCCAGGTTGCGGTTGAGCGGGTGATTCGGGCGCAACTGATGCAGGCCGGCCGGCATTTCGTTGGGTTCTACGCGGTAGCGGTAGCGCTTCTCGCCGTCTTCCTCGAATTCGCCCTTGGGTTCTGCGATGTTGGCGCGAAACCCCACCACTTCACGCTTGACCAGCACATTCAGACCGTCGCCGTTGGACAGCGGCTCGTGGGTGACCACTTGCAAGTCGCGCTTGCCGGCTTTTTCCACCACACCTACCGGCAGGCCGGTGAAGGTTGGGGTATCGAAGGCACCGATATCGATCTTGCGGTCGCTGACAAAGTAGTCGGTACTGCCACGGTGGAAGGTTTTTTCCGGGTCGGGCAGGAAGAAGTGCGCGGTACGCCCGCTGGAAGCGCGAGCCAGGTCCGGGCGGTCTTCGAGGATTTCGTCCAGGCGCTGGCGGTAGTAGGCGGTGATGTTCTTCACATAGCCCATGTCCTTGTAGCGGCCCTCGATCTTGAACGAACGCACGCCGGCCTCGACCAGCGCGCGCAGGTTGGCGCTCTGGTTGTTGTCCTTCATCGACAGCAGGTGTTTTTCAAAGGCGACGACGCGGCCCTGATCGTCTTTCAAGGTGTACGGCAGGCGGCACGCCTGGGAGCAGTCGCCGCGGTTGGCGCTGCGGCCGTTCTGCGCGTGGGAGATATTGCACTGCCCGGAGAACGCCACGCACAGGGCGCCATGAATGAAGAACTCGATGGCGGCGTCGGTCTCATCGGCGATGGCGCGGATCTCTTGCAGGTTCAGCTCGCGGGCCAGCACCAACTGCGAGAAACCGGCCTGGTCGAGAAACTTTGCCCGGCCCAGGGTGCGAATATCGGTCTGGGTGCTGGCGTGCAGCTCGATGGGCGGAATATCCAGCTCCATCACGCCCAGGTCTTGCACGATCAGCGCATCCACACCGGCGTCATAGAGTTGGTGGATCAGCTTGCGGGCCGGCTCCAGCTCGTTGTCGTGCAGGATAGTGTTGAGGGTGGTGAACACGCGGGCATGGTAACGGCGGG